>JAQVZQ010000182.1 GCA_028708095.1 Dysgonamonadaceae bacterium | reverse complement strand
ATAAAACATAAATTCTCTAACTCGATTGGAGGTCTGTTGTCAGAATCGTTGGTGGCTGATGGTCTTTTTTCAACAGGGAGAGATTCACCTGTAAGCATTGATTCCCCAATAAATAAGTCAATACTTCCCACTACACGACAATCTGCTGGAATCATATCGCCTGCAGCGAGGTAAACAATATCTCCAGGCACTATTTGCTTCATCTCTATCTCTTCTCTTTGTCTTCCTTTCCTTTGTACGGCGGCGGTAGTTGTAACCATGTCCTTTAGTTTTCCCGCAGCACGATTACTTCTATATTCTTGAAAAAAACTGAGTAAAGAGCTGACAATAATCATTGCCGCTATTACAATTACAGTTTTCCAATCCTCTTGGCCAGGAGCAGCAAACCAAACATCTATCAAATAAGAGATGACAACGATTGCAACAAGAATAAGAATGAAAGGATTGGCAAAAGATTTTATCAACTGTATGTACCATGCAGGGGCTCGATCATAATCCACTTCATTCAAGCCAAAAGTTATGATACGTTTCTTTGCCACTTCTTCAGTTATTCCATCAGATGAACTTTCCAGCATATCATATACACCATTAATATCATGACGCGATGCTTTTCGAAGCTTTTCGGCCGTCGCTACATTCATTTCAGAATTCGTTTTGGATACTAAAGGCTGTTTACTGGTGGAGTTAGTTTTTTTCATATATCATGTAATTGTTTTTTATTCTCAAGTTGAATAATATTAATATTCTAATCTACCCGATTGTTTCTTTTATTTTGAAAAAAGTTTGAAATATTTTTCACAGTCACTTCCATTCTTCTATTGAGCGCCTCTTCCGTTTTATAAGCAACATGCGGAGTCAACACAACATTGTCCAGCTTCAACAACCTGTTGTCACTATTGATGGGCTCTTCAGCAAAAACATCCAATCCCGCTCCAGCAATTCTATTTTGTTCTAATGCCACAATCAAGTCCGTTTCATTTATTATAGCACCTCTCGCTGTGTTCACTAAAATAGATGTTTTCTTCATTGCAGACAATTCATTTTCTGCTATCATCCCCTTAGTGTTTTTATTGAGTGGCAGATGAACCGAAACAATATCAGCTGAAGCAAATAAATCTGTTTTTTCAGTAACATATATTCCACCAATGTCTTTAAATGCATCGTTTTCGCTTCTCGACCATCCAATCAACTTACACCCAAAAGCTTTAAAAATATTGGCAGTTGCAACACCAATCTCTCCTGTACCCACAATTCCAACTGTCTTCCCAAATAGTTCTATTCCAGGATTTAGGCTCCACTTTTCATTATGAATTATCGTGTTACCCTTTGTTATCTCTCTCAAAACAGCTATTGTGAGAGCAATGGTCAGCTCAACTACAGAATTGGTTGAGTATTTAGGCACATTATAAACTGCTATATCTTGCTCTCGGCAATACTCCATATCTACAGAGTCATATCCAGTAAAAGCTACAGCAATGATTTTCAGATTAGGATAATTTTCAAGAAACTCTTTTCCAATCTTTTTTAATACAGTTACTATTATTTCCACTTTGTCTGGAGTAGCTTCTTGCTCTTGCCAGATTACATCATAATCTAAGTTCGAATTCTTGACGCTATTTTCAAAATCTTGTTTGGGCGTTATGAGATCATCTATGATTAGAATTTGTTTTTGCTGTGACATGTTGAAATTGGATTAATTGTGTTCATTTGTTTTGCATTACTACGAAGCATTGTTTATAAAACCACTTTGGTGATGAAAGGTTCGGTATACCCTATTTCTTGTTTGTAGAAGTATGACCAGAATCATAATTTTTTTATATCCAACCCTCTCGCTTTTAACTCACTGGGTAAAATACTATTATACACAAAACTGTTAATAGGTGTTTCAACACTATGTTTCTTTCCTAATCGTACCACGGTTCCATTTTGATATTCAATTTCCGATGGCTTGCCCTCCCACACATCCCTTGTCAATGAAGAGGTAGAATCATAAGGAAGCGCATCAATGGTAGGAATTGTCTTTTCAACAAAGTTTGATTCAATCTTTACTCCCATCTTTTGCGATAGTAAATAAATTTCAGTAATTAAATCAATCATCATTTGTCTCGTTTCTTTCAACTTCCTTATCTCTCCATAAGTCGTTTTTGTAACAGCCAATAATCCACTAACACAAATGAATATATACTTTCTCCATAGCTCTGCCTGAATGTCATCCGGTATTTTTGCATCAATCCCTGCCTTTTTGAAAATATTTTCAATTTTGATTAACCGTTCTGTTTTTGCACCATCCATTTCTCCAAAATCTATGGATGGAACACCTGCAAAGTGATTAATCACGCCAGGAGATTCTATTTTACTGATAATCCTGCACAATCCTGCTAAAACATTCTTCTTACTAATTTTTTCAGACAATTCTTCAGCAGCTAATATTCCATTTTGAAGTGGTAAAATTGAAGTTTCTGCATGTATGATCTTTTTTAAATCATCACGAATATCTTTTATTTGCCAAGCCTTTACACATACAATTACCAGATCAGGTTTCTCTATGTCTGTTATATTATCTGTTGCTTTTAAGTTCTTAACCTCAAAGTCACCCAGAATGCTCTTTACTTTCAGTCCGTTGGTTTGTATTGCTTTTAACTGCTCACCCCTTGCTAAAAACGTTACATCAAATTCTGCTTTGGCTAATTTAGCACCAAAGTATCCTCCAACTCCTCCTGTTCCAATTATAGCTATTTTCATTATATATGTATTACTTTATTTTGATGATTCTATTTATTATTGTATTCTCATTAAATGCATTTATCTGATTATGCAATGTAATCTTTTTAAACGTATACCAAATTATTATTATTCAATTTATCCTTTCCGTTCATTCGGTAGGCAACTAACTTTCCACCTTTTGCAACGCTGTAATCCAAACAACATACTTTTTCATTGTATAGCGATGGCTCTCCTTTCAACCAATAATGACCAAAGAATACATTTTTCTCATCTTCGTTGTAATAATCCAAAGATTTAAATTCAGATATTTGGATTGGCTTTTTGGGTAAATTCCTAATCGGTTCCACACTGATAGATTGGTACGTCATCTTTAATGGATTCTCCCACCATTTTATCCTTATTCTGGTTCTTATAGTTCCATCTTTGTCTTTAAATGAAAGACCCTCAGGCATTTTTATCTCTTTTCCTTTTAGGGTGTCTTCTATAGCTTCATTCAGTTCAGATCCTTTCATCACCGATTCGTAAATAAGCTCGTCAGTCAGTCTGTCATTCACCAATGTTTGTTTTAAGTATTCAATACTATTGTGATCCCAACAAGCGTGAACAGCTCTAAAAGTTTCCGTTTCATAATATAATGGCAATGTTTTAAACCATTCTAAATAAGCTTCATATTCACTCTGTCGGTTTTGAAATTGTTTGAGGGTTTCATAATGTTGAATAATATTTCAAATGAGATGTTTCCTCAGATGTCCACCTTCAGTTTCTTGAAAATGGAAACATAGCGCATTGTATTCGTGATTTCCCATCAAAGCAATCGCACTTTCATTGTCAACCATTGCCTTCACAATTTCAAGAGTTTCTTTAATTTTCGGACCTCTATCAATATAGTCTCCTAAAAACAAAGCTTTTCGTGAAGGATGTGTGTATGCTCCGTTGCTTTTAGCATATCCCAATTTCAGAAGCAGCTCTTCTAATTTATCTGCATGTCCATGAATGTCTCCAATAAGGTCTATCATATATTTATTGAATGTCTTTTATTTTATCACACTTTATATTATCAATTCAGTAAAGATACAACATTCTTAAATATAAAATTTTATTTCATTTGTGGTTAAGGCATTATATTAGTGTATGACAACAATTACTTGAAACGTGTATTAATACAGAATTAAATCACTTAGAGTATTAATTACCTATTGTTTACAACGAAGAAGTTCATTTCTTCATGTGCTGAAAAGCATATTTTACAAACAATGAAATATTCCAATATATGCTAAAACACGCTTGAAGATAAGATTTAATCGTTCTAAAACATTTCTTACGTGTAAGAAACGGCGATTGTACTATGAAAATTGAATCTTATGCGTAAGAAATGTTTTGAAATAGAAAAACGAGACTTTTTGACCAAAAAAGAGAGAAAAGAGGAGTGAATGTACAAAATGATGCTGAAAATTGAAAAAACAGATGAAAAATTAACTCCTCTCGATGGCGAGAAAATAAATTTAAGAGGGCGACTGTCGAATAAAACGTGGAAAATGGCAGTTTTGACACAAAAACATGCCTTTGTTCACATAAGAAATGATTTATACTCAATCTCAACACTTCTTAGACAAACAAAACGATTTTCATACTATGATCTGCATTTCTTACGTGTAAGAAATGTTTGAAAAACTTTATTGTAGCAAAAATTCAAGAAAATAAAATTGAAAATACGAATAATAGGCGTTATTTCAGAAATGTGAGAGTATTCTACTCCAAGTTGTAATGTGACATGTTTTCTGTCCTTTACTTAGATAAAACATTTAAAATAATTGTTCGTTTTGCGCTACATGTATTTGGGAATCTAAAGTAAAAAAATCTATCTCTCTTGTAACAAAGTACAAGAGAAATAGACTGTAATAAAAGCAATTTTCTCAGCTACTAATTTTCTATTATTGGGAAAATGGCATCTAACTCTTTCGAGTAATAGATCTTTGGACCAAGGCAATAAATCACCTCTTTTTCTACGACTATTGGGCTTTCGCCAAATCTTTCTAAAAAAACATTATGCATAGCATGCAAATGCACCATTTGTGCATGTACACCAAAGATATTAACTTCTCTGTTATAAGATTTAACCAAGTCTTGATTACTCAGAGCTAGAAGATTGGCTCTAAATTCTTCACGTTGTTTTTTGTCGGAATCGCTTGGGATGTATATCCCTGCTCTCGTGTTGGGTCTTTGAGTTTTGTTCTTCATAATTTTTCCTTTTGAGTTTAGGCACATCGTTAAACCACCTTCGCATGACTGCAGGTTGGCAGCACCATTTTGGTGCTTCTTGATGTAATAATAATGCAAATATAGTTAAATACTTTGATTATGCAAAAAACCATTTGTTAAATAGCTTAACCTACAAAGACAATTTTTCTTTTATCTATTGATTATCATGCGTTTTGAGAAAAGTCTTTCTCAGTTTAAAGTAAATAGCTGTGGAGAATATTATGCCAATTAATGATGCAATGATATCATTATTATCCCACGAAGCTAAATTTAAGACAACATGTACATATTCAAATAATAAGAAAATATTGATTATCCATATAAATATGGGTTTACCAATTGGATCTATACTATTAAAAAGAGGCAGCACAAAAAACATAACTACTACGTAAAAAGAGAACTGGCGAAAAAGTTTGGTGTTGTTCCTGCAAGTAATGTAACATGATGATTGTTCAATTCATATAAGTTATTTCTAAAAGCATATACCAGCATGAATAAAAAACATACTGCAACTATAATATTCTTTTGATTTTTATATGATTTACTGTTTACGAATTCATTATTTATTTTTCCCAAATTGATGTTTGTTTCCTCTGACAAATTCAATTCTTTTATTCCAAGATGTTCTCAATGCTTTCACTCAATCATACTCAGCCCCACTCCTTACCCCAGTTATAAATTAACTCTTTAGTCAATCTGTTATTAATCAAGATTTGCTTTAAACATTCAAACCATGGACAGTTCTAAAATGAATCTCTCCGACGCAAGCGGTGGAGAATTAAACCCTAAGTGATTAAATAACTACCACGGAACTTCATAACTATAAAGATGAGACCCACTAAAAAAATAAATGCGCCCATCAAAAAAATCTCCTCCTCCTTCAACAAGAACGGGAGAAGTAGCCATTAAGGATATTTTAAAAGTTTTGGGTTCTATTTCTGCTATACCCTTATTAAAAAGGATGTAGACCTCGTTATTTGCACCGTGCACAAACACACGTGGGCTTTGTCCATAAGCGGTTGCACCAAACTCTGTCATCAGATCCTTCTTGTGAATGATTTCTTTTGTTTTTGCATCGAAAACAAAAAATATCTTTCTATCTGCAATGCCATATACTAACCCATCGGGATTCATACACATATCTGTATAAGACTGAACTCCAGGTATTATAGGTTTTTTCCATTCAACTTTTCTAAAGGCAACGTTTATTATATATAGTTCAGCCTCTTTTGCCTTTCTTTCACCTCCAGTTCCAGGATCAGTGGTAGTGCCTCCTAAAAGCTCTCCAGAAGGTAACGGAACTAAACTCATAGTCGACTGGTCAACAGCAATATCAGTATCCTTTAGCAATATACCTAATTTAGTTGTTCTATACCAGAAGAGTAAACCACCCCCTGTATAACCATATGCTGGAGTACCACTCATAATTAATGTGTTACCATCAGGATAAGCTATAAGTCGATGTGGACGATGGATAACTGGTGTGCAAGTTTTTAAATTTACTGGATTACCTCCATTCCAATCTACTAAAGCACCTCGAGGATAAACACCAAAGAAAATAGAGTTGCCTTGTTTTGTAAGTGCATTAAACTGTCCTGGAGCAAAATAGTTTTCCCAAGTGTCACTTTTAGGATTATAGCTAAAATACCGCATAGGGAACATGGTGCCTCCAACTATTTTGCCACTAGGCGATGTACCTACTCCCATTATACGAGCTCCTTCACTGGTATAATTAAAATTCACCTCTTTGCTGATACTGGTTTTAGGATCTTTTACAATGAGCTTTTTATCAACAAGGTCACAAGATACAATCTCCTTTCCATCAGGGAATTTTTTATGAAAAAGACCTTGACTGCCAGTGATAAGCGTTACAGGATTAGAATTATGAGTTCCCATTTCACTTCGCACACCTCCGTAAAATTCATACCAAGTTTCATTTTTATCTAATAATGATTGCCCATAAACTTTTCCATTCATATCCCGGTAAACATAAGCTATTCCACGCTTGCGTTCAGATTCATCAAGCATTGGTTTCGTATCTTTCGTTACTGGATTAAATGCTATAATTTGACTTGCCGTTTCACCCAACCCAAAGTATACCCAACCTGTATCATCTGTTGCCATGTATCTTGGGTATTGAGCCCAGTTTTGTTTATATAAATATCCATAATCTTTGATTTCACGATTTTTAGGATTAAAAGATACCAGTCCACTATTGGGATAAGTAGCAGCCCATATTACCCCATTTGTATCTTCTGTCATGCTCATTGACATTTGGCGACTTACGGATTGATGAAAAGTAAACGCTCTCTTTACAGGATCAAATTCTGTAAAGTGTCCGTTAAACAAAGTGTAGAACTTGTTATCGCTTGATAGAATTGAAGCATAAGGTGTGTCTCCGCCTGATGAAAAAGGCATTTTAAATTGTTCACTTTTCCCCGTTTCTGCATCT
>JAQVZQ010000181.1 GCA_028708095.1 Dysgonamonadaceae bacterium | reverse complement strand
TAGCGCTCTCGAAAATGTTTTGGAGCAAATTAACAATACTGAAACGAAGTACCCAAATACAAATTTGATGATGAACTTCAAAATCACGACAATGTAGATTGTGTTAGGGTAGGAGTTCTGAATTTAAACCCAAGCCCTAAATAGAACAATTAGTCGTTTATAAAAAAATAAATAAAACATAGTATGACATTTTATGATTTTGAAGCTAGAAAACTAAATGGCAAAACCACTAGTATGAATGAATACAAAGGTAAAGTCGTTGTAGTTGTAAACACTGCCAGCAAATGTGGATTCACTCCACAATATGAAGGATTAGAAAAATTATATCAAAAATACAAGGATCAAGGCTTGATTGTTCTAGGCTTTCCAAGCAATCAATTTGGCAATCAGGAACCAGGATCATCTGACGATATCAAGGAGTTTTGTCAAATTAACTACGGGGTAACTTTTCCATTGTTTGAGAAGATTAAAGTGAATGGAAAAAATGCACATCCAATTTTCAAATTTTTAAAATCAAAGCTTTCTGGTGGTATATTTGGGAGTAAAATCAAATGGAATTTCACAAAGTTTGTAATCAACAGCAAAGGTGTTCCTATAAAACGATTTTCACCCACTACTAAGCCAGAAAAAATGGAATCGATTATTCGGCGACTACTATAGAATTGAAAATTAACTTTAACAAACAGATTGTAGGAAGCAAAAATCAAAAGCACATGAAGGGACTCTTGTATTCGAGAGAAAATTCAATATAGAGTTTACTCCTAAAAGCCAATTTCCTTGCTTTTTACCCCTAAATCCTCTAAAGAGAGGACTTAGGCAGAGTGCTGTATTAGGCTTTCCGTTTAGGTACAAAGGGGAGAAAAAGACTAATTATCAGCAATCAATAGTTTTCATAGTGGATTCAATGTATGGATTCTCAGATCTCTTTTCTTTGCACTTCTGGCTCATTTTGCGAAAATAAAATGTTTAATCTACTAGACGCAAAGCATTGCGTCTCGACAAACTACCATATAACGCATCAATTTGGATTATTCACCGACACGAAATATAACTATGTTGTGCGTACTCCTATAGAGTAGACGCAAATATATAGGTCATCTCTTCTGTTGTGGTTTGCCACATATAGAGCATCTTAATTCAATTTACCCAATGCTTCCTTAATTCTCCGCACTGCTTCCACCAAATTTTCATCTGATGTTGCATAAGATATTCGAATGTTATCAGGTGCACCAAAAGCAATTCCTGCAACACAAGCAACATGTCCCTCTTCCAACAAGTAAATAGCCAAGTCGCTAGAATCATTTATTTTACGCCCATTATACGATTTACCAAAAAATGAATCGCACTTTGGAAATAAATAAAAAGCACCTTTGGGATTGTTTACTTCCAACCCATCTATATCACTTAATAAATCAAAGCTTAATTTATTTCTCCTTTCAAATGCTTGACGCATTTTTTCAACTTCGTCCTGACTTCCTTCGTAAGCAGCTAAGGCTGCTTTTTGAGAAATTGAACAAGGACCGCTTGTATATTGACCTTGCAATTTAGAACATGCCTGTGCTATCTCTTTTGGCGCAGCAATCCAGCCAATTCTCCATCCCGTCATGGCATAGCATTTCGACACACCATTCACAATAATCATCCTATCAGTCAACTCATCAAACTGAGCAATACTTTCATGCTTACCAATGTAGATGATGTGTTCATATATTTCGTCCGAAATAACATATATATGAGGATGTTTGACCAACACATCTGCCAATAATTTCAATTCTGCTTTACTATACACACTCCCTGTAGGATTAGAAGGCGAGCACAAAATAACAGCTTTTGTTTTATCGGTAATGACGTTTGCCAACTGATCAGCTGTAATTTTAAAATCTTGTTCAATACCTGCACTTACCACAACAGGAGTACCTTCAGCCAATTTCACCATCTCTGGGTAACTCACCCAATATGGAGCAGGAATAATAACCTCATCTCCCTTGTTTACCAACGCAAGTATAACATTGCAAATAGACTGTTTGGCACCGTTGGAGCAAACAATTTGGTCGGGCGAATAAGTTAGACTGTTTTCTTTTTTTAGTTTCTCACAGATGGCTTTTCTCAAATCAGGAAAACCTGTAACAGGTGAGTAGAAAGAGAAGTTGTCGTCAATAGCATGCTTCGCAGCCTCTTTGATATGGTCGGGTGTAGCAAAATTAGGCTCACCCACACTCAGGTTTATTACATCCACTCCCTGCGCTTTCAATTCAGCACTTTTTTGAGACATTACTATAGTTTCCGATTCAGATAGAGACATTAATCTGTTTGATAAATAATCCATGTGTGTGTAATAATTAGGTTTGATGCACCCATTTAGTGAGTACTGTGATTTATATTTTAAAAAAAACTTCTTCTACTTCTTGTTGAATACTTAATCAGTATTAACGCATCAAAATTAGCAGAGTTGCATTTAACAAGATGTAAAATTAGCAATAAAAAATAACTAATTACATAAAACATCGACCCTATTTTTACTTTTTCTCAAATAACATTCTTCCTCTCGAAACCGCTGAGCCTTCAGAAGTCTGTAGTTTAAACAGAAAATCATTATCTGCTACCTCCTCACGATACACCAATCCTTTTTCCCCATATTTCAACTCCTTCACAAAGTTTATATCAACCCTTTTAAGGATGCGTTTCTCATAAAACTCAAGAGAAAAACAATCGCAAAAACATTGTAAATACTTTAGCGCATTTGTGTGGACATTTAAATCAATATCACTATACTTTACTTCAAATCCGTTTGCAACTTCTCCTTCAATATCAGGAATTCTGATTGGAGATTCTATCGGAATTTCTTCATCAACAATAAAGTTATTCAATTCGGGTAGATTGTTCAACGGAATACTTTTACGTGTATCCAAATCTAATATTGCCCATGACAATGCGGCATAGCCCATCACTCTCTCCTCACCATTCGATATTCTAAAGTTACGTGTGGTGAAAACATTTCCAACATCTTTCACCCAAGTTGCAATGTTTAATACATCGTTTATGGTTGGTATAATATCCATGTCAATCACAAAACGGGAAATCACCCATGAACAATTCTTTTTGTGCAAGTCCATTAAACCTAAACCATGTTGATCTGCATCTTCACCAGCAGCTTTCACAATCATATCTGCCAATATAGTGGGGAGAATATTCTTTTGAAAATCCACATGTTCTGGGTTTACTCTATATTTAAAACATTTTGGTTTTGTCATTTATCTAACTTTAATGTAGTTGTTTCAGTCATGAAAAACTGATGTCAAATTTGTTAATTGCATTATATGAGTGTTTGCAAAGATATAGATATTTTGAAGAATGAGAGTAAAAACTTTAATTCAGTTCATCTAAAGTTCTTACAGCATCTTCTCACTCACATCCTGACTTGTCCATTTAAGTGCGACAAAATCATAGGTTCCCGAGTATCGAAAATCTCGAGTTTTGAGTCCATCAACAACTACTAAAATTCTTTTCTAAACATTTCTTCAATGGAAGATTTCATTGTCAACACATGAAACTTGAATCTTCGACCGAAGATTTGACGAAAAGGTGTTGAAAATTGAATCTGCCGCATTTTTTGTGACGAATAACAGCCGAACTTCAAATCTTTGATGGTTTTTCTCCCAACAGCGAGTTAGATTTCAAATCTTCTGTGGAAAACTTTACAAACAAGAGAGAAAAATCAGATTCACATCAATTTCTCCTACATTCATCTCTCAAAAATCCAAATTACTTGAAACAAAAGCTCATTTGTGCTTTTCTAAACATTTCTTCAATGGAAGATTGCGTTTTCATCTCTTGTTCGTCCAATCTTCGACGGAAGAAATGATTTTTGTCTCTCTTACAGCATTTTTTTTCTAAAAACTATCAGGAAAGGTTCTTTATGAGACAATTTTCTACAGTGGATGCAAATTTCAATCGATAAATGTATCCTAATCTTTGTTAGGATGCAAAAATCAACATTTCTCACTCCAGTTTTTTATGATGGACAACAAAATCGACTTTTGTAAAAGCAATCTTTAAGTGAGTTTGCTATTCTCATCTGTTGATTTTATAATCTTCGATGGAAAATGTAGTGATAGGCTTGATTAAATGTTTTTACTATACTACGTTGACGTGGAAGATTTACTGAAGAAACGGAGGTGCATCCGCCTTTTTCCGTTGACTTTTGTCAACGGATTACTTAATTTTGCGGAGGATTTTGGCTTTAGCCACATTTATTGAAATTGAAGATGTGGCTAAAGCCAATCCCTGATTATTAGTCCTCTTATCCGTCGGTTAAAACCGACGGTAAGATAACACTTGTCATGCTTAATTCATTAAACAAGATATCTTAGTGCCACAAACCCAGTAATTTTACACTTTAGCATGCTGACTGTCATAGCTTTGATTTCATAACTTTAAGAGGGGACAAGTCAGGAAAACTTTAATTCAGTTGATCAAAAGGACTTACATCATCTTTTCATTCACCTTAATCATTCGTGAATCTTCTTTAAATATAAATGCTTAAGGATATTGAAATAAATTCAACGCTTTTTATTCTTCATTAAAAAGAAAGCCTTTCTCCCTGACTTTTGGAAATTGGCTATTCAGAGTTTCGTTTAAAACCTCTAATTTTTCTTTTAATGAATACGGAGTATAAACATAGTCTTGCTCGAACTGAAATCCTAATCGAGAATCCTTTCTCGAAGCCAATAAAGAAAGCTCGGTTCGTTCTATCTCATCTCTTAAAATACCCTCCATGCGATTAAGTATATTAATAAATATGTTTCCCTCTTTTTCTTTCACTAACTGCAAACGCAAATCTTCAAATTCAAGAATTGCATGATCGCTTTGCATCATTCTTTGCAATTGTTCAGCCACAACTACTTCTCTTACAGCTTCTATTCTTTTTGATTGAGGACTGTTGACAGCCGCTGATCTATATAAAATAAGCCCTTCTTCCATTTCATCAATTGCCTTTTTTAGGTATTTAAGGAACACGGGTAATAGTTTAGTCTCCTTCGAAGCTTGTATTCCAGTAGCCGACCTTGCATAGTTCTCTGCCTTGTTTATTCTATTTGAAAAGTCAGGATAAAACACCATACGAGATACAGTAAAAGGCCAGTAGGGATTTACTGATAATTGTTTTGAAGGCTCACTCCAAGAGTAATTGTATGTAGAAGTTCTGGCAGGAGGTTCGGTAAAAAACAGGGGGTTTCCAACTGCATTGTTTGTTCCCATGTTAGGCCCAGTATCGGGCACGTAGCGTATGGCTTGGCTAAAGTGACTCCATGCCCTAAGAACAGCATCTTTATTTTTCATGCCGAATATTCTGGAAGCCATAGCCTCAAACAATTCGTCTCTCGAAGGGCTATCGCTCCAACAAGTCCATGAACGAAGCTCACTCATAAAATTAGGCTTATAACCACTACTCCAACTCTCCAAAGTGCCGTTTACGCCATGCTTTTCTAAAGCATTATAACGATCATACCATTGATATGGACAGGGTAAATAAGGGATAGTTCCATATTGCCAACTTGCAAAAGTATCAACCTTCGAGAAAACCTTCATATCTCTTATTCTCGCTTCATCAATCTGAGCTTCTGTTACCTCTGCTGGCCCAATCTGATTCAGAGAGTAATCACGAAGGAATCCTTGCAATCCATCGATTTCAAAACTCTTGCCATTTTCCCAGGTAAGCATGGGAGTGGTGTTTTTTGGAAGTTGCTGAATAAAATAGCGTTTTATCTCTCTATTTTGAGGGCGAAAATCAATGTTGTACTCCCATGGTAGTATCTCAATATTTGGATTTACTTTATGGCACTCCTCCTCAACAATACCTACTGCGTAAGACCAGTTTTGCGCCCATTCCTGTAGGTACTCCTTACCTGTACCTTGCCCTCCTCCCCATTTCTTATACCAAAACCCTTCTGTTAAAAGCACATATCCTTGAATGTCGGGAAACTCTTTTACAATATCTCTTACCAGTTTACGCAAACCCTCTTCGCTTTCATTGGTCCCCATATACTGGTAAATTATTTGTGTATAAACTTTAATTCCATATTTAGACGCTCGCTTAATCAAGTCTTTAACTTTATTAGGATCTTGTTTTCGCTGATTATATAATATACGGGCATAAAAATCAGTTGAGGTTTCTGCAGTAGTTCGATCACCATTGGGGTTGGTATATATACCAACTAAAATGCCATCGAATCCATCATGGGCCATATGCGATAAAAGTTGGTCAGGAAACTCCATCCAGCCCATCCATGACAATACCATCCTGGTGCTATAAAGGCTGTGGCGCACAGTTTTTAAATCTATGGGCAAAAAAGGTGCCTCTCTCATGTTCATTCTTGCTTCAAGGTTGTATAAACCAAACATTGCTCCAAGCTCATCAAAACCACAGACCACAATTTTATTGCGAGTAACCCTTATTTCATAGTCTTTGGGACCTTTAAGCTCTTGCCCACAATCGAGAATCTGCTCCTTAGTGCCAACTATAATTGTCTTTTCTAACGCTTTCCAGTTGTTAAGAGAGTTTACAGATACTGCTTCAACTTCTACATCCTGCGACACACTTAGATAATCTCTAAAGTCATCTACAGCATTATCTATAATGATGCTATTCCCTTTTATCCAACATATTTTCCAGCCATTATGTGGTAACTGCATTTCATCTTTCTTCTTTACTAAGTTGTTATCTCTCCTTTTGATATGCACAGGAGCACTAGAAAGATATTTATGGTGATCATATAGCCCCTCTTCAGGTAGTTGCTCTACTTCAGTGGTAAAAGATGAGCTAGGATATCTGTGTCTAACAGAGGTGTCCAAATCAATTTCATTCCCAGCAATTATTGGTGTAATTCCTGTAGCAGCGGCGGCAGCTCCTGCCAGCCCTACGGTGGTTTTACCGATGAAATCTCTTCTTGAATACTTTTTGGTTGACATGAAGTTTTATTTTTATGTTTTACAAATAAACTAATTCTTATTTTTCTAAACTACGGACTATGTAAAGTTTAGTGGACTCCTCAGTAAACTTAGATTTTTTTTAAGCTCTTGATATAGCACTCATGAAAACTAACATTGAACATATTAACTTCTTTATATAAGAGCCATTACAAAGATATAGATGTTTTTAACAATGAAGATCAATGTTCTAAATATAGTGTCTATCAGAAAACATTTATTTTTTTTAGTCTTTGATGAGAAAAGGGCAAGGATAAGACTTTCGAAGCAAAGACTAATAGATTTTATGAGCAAGTATAAATATATTTTAAAGAAAACGAGCGTAAAACTGTTGATAAACAAATGCGGCTCTATTCTAATATATGATTGTTTTTTAGTATATTAGTGAAAACATTTATTATGAATCCACAGAACAAAATCATACAACTATTCAAAAGTCTTCTGAACAAAGAAAAACAAGATGTACTAAAAGT
>JAQVZQ010000180.1:934-7476 GCA_028708095.1 Dysgonamonadaceae bacterium | reverse complement strand
TGCAGAAAGCGTATACGTTCCTAACGTAGTATTCTTCCGCATAAACTCTGCAAACATTGACAGACAACAGCAAATTAGTGTTTATAACACTGCTGAATACATGAAAACTAATCCTAATGCTACTGTTCAAATTGTAGCTTATGCTGACAGACAAACTGGAACACCTGACTACAATATGAAACTCTCTGAGAGACGTGCTAAAGCTGTAGCAGATGCTTTAACAAGCCAGTACCAAATTGATAGCAGCAGAATTAGCTTAGACTGGAAAGGTGATACAGAACAACCTTATGCTGAAAATGATTGGAACCGTGTTGCAATATTTATTGCAGACTAATCACAGTTTTAATATTATATAAAAAAAAGGTGCAGTTTTGCACCTTTTTTTATTTTTAAAAGTAACGTCTAATTCTTGTGTCTTGATTTATCGATATCAATTCAGCTTATTTACTTTAATACAGGATTAAATCCATTCGCTTGTAAGTTATAACCCATAATTGTATCTGAAATTTAATCATCCTCGTTACCTAGCATCCAAATTACCTAGCATTTTGATCATTATCAGAATGCGATAGGCTCCCTCAGCTTCAAATTAAATACATCTAATGCATCTGTTTATTGAAATTGTGTAGTGGGAATCGTCTATCTGAATACTAGTATGAACGATTCCCATTTGGGGATCGTCTATCAGCGGACTAGGAAGTACGATTCCCACTCGGGGATCGTGTATTAGCAGACTAGGATGTACGATTCCCGTCATGCAAATAGAGTAAACGATCATTGATCTATATCATTGCACCGTAAAATAATAGTGATGGTGGTCAACTACTTCCTATTGTAATATAAATACTGAGTAATGAGATGAATATGTCAAAGCATCATTATATAACCTTTGTATACAATCTATCATTTACCACTTCGATAATGTCGCAAAGGAAGGACTTGTAAATTTATTGATCAGCTTATACCTAGTCTAATAACTATTCGCCTGAATTTGATTTCTTAGAAATCTTGTTCATCATTTGGATATTTGCAAAAGAACCAGAATAGTTTTCATTGATGAAATTAATAATCTCTTCCCTCACTTCAACACGCAAATCCCAGTTGATAGATGAATCTGCGCTACTCACCAATATTCTTATCTCTTTGTACCACTCTTTGCTATCTGTAATTTGAACGTTTTGTACACGTCCATCCCATTTAGAGTTGGTTTTCAAATAGTACTCCAGTTTTTCTCGTATAGGATCAAGCGGGAGATCATATGATACATATAGATACACCGTGCCAATAATATGTGAGGTTGTGCTTGTCCAATTTTGAATAGGAGTTTGCAAAAAATAGTCGATGGGAACAACTAATCTTCTCTCATCCCATATTTTGACTAACACATAAGTAATATTAATTTCTTCAATCTTGCCCCATTCACCTTCAATAACAACAACGTCATCTATTTTGATAGGTTGAGTAATGGCAATTTGAAGTCCAGAAAGTATTTGCCCAGCACTACGTTGTGCAGCCAAGCCAACAATAATACCTAAAACTCCTGCAGAAGCAAGAATTCCTTTGCCAAGATTACGAACACTCTCAAAAGTCATCAGAGCAATAGCAATGAAAACAATAATTATAATGGCAATTATTACCGCCTCAAACATACGTATCTGGGTCAGTTTCTTCCTTGCCTCTAAGTTGTCAGTATCCGTTATATTTAATTTGTTTTGGGAGTACTTAGATACAGCTCTCACACTTTGAACTAATAGCCATCCGATTGAGACAATAAGTAATATTTGACTTATTTTGGTGAGCACATTAAAAAACTCTGCATCATCAGAAAGGTAGGAGCTAAAAATATGGATTGATGTAGAAAAAATAATCCATATAGCTGGAACCTTTAAGAGTTTAATCAAAAAGCTATCTATCGTAGTTTTCGTTTTTGATGCTCTCTTTTGAAATCGCTTTACAACTTGATTAAAGATGAAAAGAAAAACGGTTACACATGTTAAAAAGACAATAGTTACAAAAAGAAGTCTCCAACTTTCATTATTTTGAAACAATTTATTAAAAAAATCTATCATACCTATTCTATTAATCCTTCAAGAAATGGAACAACTTCGTCTTGCCAAGGTAAACGGAATTGAGCAACTTCAGAATAATCGCCAACCTTTATCGAAATGCCACCTTCGGGCAATGCACGAAACATATCATCGTCGGTTGTGTCATCTCCAATTGCCATAATAAAATCGTAGCTACTATTCTTGAGTAAACGCTCAATTTCACTTCCCTTATGATAATCAGGAGATTTGATTTCCACTATTTTATTTCCACGCATAATTTGCAAATTATGTCGACTGACAGGTCCCATTAATTCATTTACAAGTTGCTTTTCACGCATTTCTGCCAGCCATATATCGGAATTCCTGTAATGCCAAACCAATGCTGTTTCTTTTATCTCAAGTTCGGAACGAGGGGTTTTGTCGATAGTACGATGTATAATACCGAGTATCTCATCATCCCACACTGGCTTTTCTTTGATGTTTTGCTGCCATTCTCCATCGCTCTTATAAAATGCGCCGTGTTCTGCTGCCAAATCCACATTAATACCTTCGAACCATTTATCTAATATATTGTGATTTCTGCCACTATTGATTACAATTTTATTCTTAGGATCATTTACCATGTTTTTTACTAATTGCAATGTTCTTGTAGTAGGATTGGCATCCTCAGGATTCTTTACGAAAGCTGATAATGTGCCATCGTAATCCAACACAATCAACCTGCTTTCAGCTTTGTCATAATCCTTTTTGAGAAAGCTTAATTTATTCTGCGTGATTACCTTTTTGTTGATCCCAATATTTTGACCTTTAATAGACTCCAATTCTCCAACAAAATCATCAGCCCATTTCTTTACTGTTTGTGTTGATATGCGTTTTTGCATAATTTTCAAACGTCTCATCTTCTCATCATCGTCCATAGTCAATGCTTCATAAATTGATTTCTCAATTTGCTCGGTATCATTAGGATTAATAATGATTGCATCCGTGAGTTCTATAGCAGCACCTGCCATTTCACTTAATATAAGTACTCCTGGATTAGTATGTTTTGTGGCAATATATTCTTTGGCAACCAAATTCATTCCATCGCGTAACGGACTTACTAAGGCAATATCGGCTGTATGATACATAGCAATCAGTTCTTCAAATTCGAAACTCCTGTAGAAATAATGAACAGGAGTCCACCCAAGGTCTGAATATTTACCATTGAGGTTACCCATCATTTCATCTATCCTAATTTTAAGATCAGCATACATATCAACTTGATCACGAGATGGCACAACAATCATCACCAATGAAACTTTTCCTAAGTACTCAGGATGATTCTCTAAGAATTGAGAAAAACCAATAAGCCTATGAAGTATCCCTTTGCTATAATCTAACCTATCAACCGATAGAATTATAGAATCACCTCCCATGTTTTTCCTTAATTCTTTTACCTTTTGTTTCACAACAGGCTCTAAGGCGGTATCATGATAATGATCGTAGTTAATCCCCATAGGAAATGTATCCACATGAACAACACGATCACTCAATTGTATCTCGTCTAAACTACTCTCCAATTGAAGCACTCTGTATATTGCACTTATAAAGTGACGCATATAGTCATGTGTATGAAAACCAATAAGATCTGCACCTAAAAGTCCATTTAGTACTTTTTCCCTTTCTGGCAACACCCTAAAAAGCTCGTATGAAGGAAATGGGATGTGATGAAAATAACCAATACTTACTTTACTCTTCTCTTCTCTAATCATAGCGGGTAGTAACATCAACTGGTAATCTTGTACCCAAATAATATCTTCATCATTGATAAGCGGCAATGCAGCTTTACAAAATAGATTATTTACCTCTTGATATGCTTCCCAATACTCAGCTTTGTATTCAATGTATGAGAAAAAATAGTGACATAAGGGCCAAATCGTACTATTACTATAACCTTCATAATATAGTTCAATCTGCTCCTCACTTAAAAAAACAGGATAAAAACCAAGTTCTTTTAAAAGTTGAGTAATTTCCTCTTTTTCTTTTTCATCATCTGTGAATATTCCAGGCCAACCTACCCAAATCTTTTCCGCTTTAGTTTCGAGTGAACCCAATCCAGTAGCAAGTCCTCCTTCGCTAGGCGTAACGGTGAATTTTCCGTATTCATCCTTCTCTATTCTGACTGGAAGTCGGTTCGCTAAAATTATTAGTTTCATCATTATATGCATTTTGTTTATATTCTGAAGTTTATGTCTTATATTTATAACATTACAATACTATAAAAGATTAAGACCCCCTAATATTTAATGTTTATTAGCTTTCCCACTCCCCATATAGCTATTGATAAATGGGAACTCAACGCACATACATTGAAAACATAACATAAAATTGCAATGTGGAGTTTGCAATCTAAGAAATTAGTTGTAATTTCGTGTTCCTGATTGAGATTAAAATTTAGTGAAATCATTTTACAACACCCATAAGCACCTAATTGACAATATAGAGCCAAATCTATATCGACGTAGTTTAATGAACAATATTGACTGGTCTCATCGATTAATTGGTATAAAAGGGACTAGAGGAGTTGGCAAAACAACATTTCTATTGCAATACGCCAAGGAAAATTATGACAAATGTGACAGTAAGTGCTTATACATCAATCTGAATCATTTTTATTTTACTGAGTGCTCTTTAATCCAATTTGCTAAAAAGTTTATTGAGATGGGTGGTGAGACACTTTTGATAGATCAAGTTTTTAAATATCCTGAATGGTCACAAGAGTTGCGTAAGTGCTATGACTCTCATCCAAATTTGAAAATTGTTTTCACTGGATCATCCGTTATGAAACTAAAAGAAACAAATTTACATATTGGAGACGTAGTTCATTCATATAATTTACATGGGTTTTCTTTTAGAGAATATATCGGAGCAATAACTGGCAATGAGCTGCAATCATATTCTATAGATGAAGTTATAAATAATCACAGAAATTTAGCAAATGATATCCTTAAAAAAATAGATATAGAGAAGTACTTTTGCGATTATATTCATCATGGTTATTATCCGTTCTTTTTTGAAAAAAGAAACTATTCGGAAAACTTACTAAAAACCATGAATATGATGCTGGAAGTAGATGTTCTTTATATTAAAAAAATAGAACAGAGTTATCTTTCTAAAATACGGAAGCTCTTTTACTTATTAGCAATTCAATCCCCAGCGACACCAAACGTTAGTCAGCTTAGTATAGATTGTGGCATTTCTCGTGCTACTGTCATGAATTACTTAAAATACTTGGAAGACGCTCGACTTATTAAGATGCTCTATAAAAAAGGTAATACATTTCCTAAAAAACCAGACAAGATCTATTTAAACAACACCAATATAATGTTCCCAACTAAACGAGGAAGAGTAGAAAATCAATCTTTGAATGAAACCTTTTTTTACAACCAAGTAAATATTTCCTCATCAGTAAAAAAAGGAGAAAGAAAATATCATTTTACAGTAAACAATAAATATCTTTTTAAAATAGAATTGCCAAATAGAAAACAGGCAGAAAGTCAAACCCACTTTGTGACAGTTAAAACTGCACAATCAGAGGAAAACAATATCATTCCCTTATGGCTTTTTGGATTTCTGTATTAAACTGAGTCTGCAAGACTCTGTTAATAATCAAACAAAATTAAAATAAACGATAATTACAATTATGGCTAAAGAAAAAAATTATTTAACCTGTGATGGTAATCAAGCAGCAGCTCATATTGCATACATGTTCAGTGAGGTTTCTGCAATATACCCTATCACACCATCTTCAACAATGGCAGAATATGTTGACGAGTGGTCTGCAAACGGACGTAAAAATATATTTGGTCAACCTGTGTTAGTTCAAGAAATGCAATCAGAAGCAGGAGCTGCTGGTACTATGCACGGCTCTTTGCAAGCTGGAGCACTGACTACTACTTTTACTGCCTCGCAGGGCTTGTTGCTTATGTTGCCAAACATGTATAAAATGGCTGGAGAACTTTTACCTGGTGTTTTCCATGTATCCGCACGAGCATTAGCTGCTCAGGCATTATCAATTTTTGGTGATCATCAGGATGTAATGGCAGCGCGACAAACAGGCTTTGCCATGTTTGCCACTGGTTCTGTACAAGAAGTAATGGATTTATCAGCTATAGCTCACCTTTGTGCTATTGAAAGTCGCATTCCTTTTATGCATTTCTTCGATGGATTTAGAACCTCACACGAAGTGCAAAAAATTGAAGCACTTGAGACTGAAGATCTGGCTCCATTATTGAATAGAGAAGCATTAGCAGAATTTAGAAAAAGAGCGCTTACTCCAGATGCTCCAGTAACTAGAGGAACTGCACAAAATGATGATATCTATTTTCAATCACGCGAAGCTGCGAATCCATTTTATGAAGCTGTCCCAGGTATTGTAGAAAAATACTTAGATAAATTAGCTGCTATTACTGGACGCAAATACGGATTATTTGACTATTATGGTGACCCAGAAGC
>JAQVZQ010000180.1:0-924 GCA_028708095.1 Dysgonamonadaceae bacterium | reverse complement strand
GCAATGGGTTCGGTTACCGAAACAATTAAAGAAGCAGTAGATTACTTAAACACTGAAGATGACAAAAAAGTAGGTGTGGTGAGTGTTCACCTATATCGTCCTTTCAAAGCAGAAGCTTTATTGTCTGTTATACCAAAGAGTGCAAAAGAGATTACTGTTCTTGACAGAACTAAAGAGCCTGGAGCAGAAGGTCAACCTTTGTATCTTGATGTTCGTAGTTCATTTTATGGTAAAAAAGATGCCCCTAACATAGTTGGTGGTATTTATGGCTTATCATCTAAGGATACAACACCAGCTCAAATAATGGCTGTTTTCAAAAATATGAAAATGTCTATGCCTAAGAATGACTTTACTGTTGGAATAGTAGACGATGTTACCTTTAAGTCTCTTCCTGTTGAAGAAGAAATTTCAATGGATGAGTCTATTTATGGTGCTAAGTTCTATGGATTGGGATCAGATGGTACAGTAGGTGCCAACAAAAACTCTATCAAGATTATTGGAGATAATACAGATAAGTCTGTACAGGCTTATTTCGCATATGACTCTAAAAAGTCTGGTGGTTTCACCTGTTCGCATCTTCGCTTTGGTGACACACCCATTAGATCGACCTATTTAGTGAATACTCCAAACTTTGTGGCTTGTCACGTTCCTGCATATCTTAATCTATACGATATGACTAGTGGATTGAAAAAAGGAGGTACCTTCTTATTAAATTCAATATGGTCTAAAGAAGAAGTTGGAAATCACTTGCCAAATCATGTGAAAAAATATTTAGCTCAAAACGAAATTAATTTCTATATTATCAATGCTACAAAAATTGCATCGGAAATTGGATTAGGAAATAGAACTAACACTATACTACAATCAGCATTCTTCAACATTTCTAATGTAATCCCTTTTGATTTAGCCGTAGAGCAGATGAAA
>JAQVZQ010000179.1 GCA_028708095.1 Dysgonamonadaceae bacterium | reverse complement strand
TTTTTTAATATTACCATCCACTACATAGAAATCAATAAGAGGTGCAAAAGTATTCATTAATAATATGGCTAACATCATTCCTTCGGGATATCCTGGATTGAATACACGTATCGCAACAGCTAAAGCCCCTATTAAAAAACCATATATCCACTTACCCTTTTCAGTACGTGATGATGTCACCGGATCGGTTGCCATAAATACGGCTCCAAATGCAAACCCTCCTAAAACAAAATGATAAAGAGGAGGCATTGACATTACTGCATTTACAGCAAATTGATTAATTAGCAAGACTGTTGCTCCACCACCAATGAATACAGATAACATAGTTTTCCAACTACCCACACCTGTAACAATTAAAATGAGGGCACCAAGCAAAATAGCTAATGTTGATACCTCACCAACAGAACCAGGAATAAATCCTAAAAACATATCCATTATGGATACCGCTCCGTCGTTAATGGTAGTAAACAATGATGGTGAAAAAGTGGGAGCATCTGTTATTGCTAATTGACCTAACATAGTAGCTCCTGAGAAACCATCAACTGTTTGTGCTATACCGTCAACCATTTGAGGACTTCCCACTCCGAAAGCACCTGCAGTACGAACAAATACTTGATCGCCTGACATGTGTGATGGATACGCAAAGAACAAAAATGCTCTTGCCACCAAAGCAACATTAAATACATTGTAACCTGTGCCACCAAATACTTCTTTGGCAAATATCACAGCAAATGCTGTTGCTACTCCTATCATCCAAAGTGGGGTATCGATGGGCATAACCATTGGGATAAGTATTCCACTAACTAAGAATCCTTCTGCAATTTCCTCGCTTTTTATCTGAGCAGCAACAAACTCTATACCTAGGCCTACGGCATACGAAACAATGAGTTGGGGCAAAAATGCTATTAACCCAAAAAAGAATGTTTCCCAAAAGCCTGGATCAATTCCTATAGCTAAGTTGTGCTGATAACCTACATTGTACATGCCAAAAAGCATTGCAGGGATTAACGATAAAACCACAATTATCATTGTGCGTTTTGAATCTCTGGCATCGTGCATGTGCACACCTGATCTTGAAGTAAGATTTGGAACAAATAGAAATGTTTCAAATCCGTCAAAAACAGAATGAAGCTTTTCTAACTTCCCTCCTTTCTCAAAATGAGGTTTTAATTTATCGATATAATTTCTTAAAGCTTTCAATGTGTTATATTTAATATAGATGAATTATATATGTATTATTCAACTTCTTTTCGAAGTAAATCTAAACCTGTACGGACAATTTTCTGAACCTCTAATTTCGATGTATCAACAAACTCGCACAAGGCAAAATCTTCAGGAGCTACTTCGAATATTCCCAACTGAATCATTTTATCAATATCGAAAGCAATGATTGATTTCAATAAAAATTCGGGATAAATATCCATTGGGAACACTTGGTCATACTCATTAGACATAATAATTGCTCTGCGCCCACCTTTTAAACGAGCATCGATTCTAAACTTATCTTTCACCCCAATTTTTACTAATAAGTTTGATAGATAAGTATTACCTGCACTATATTTATTAGTACTCATAGATGCCCAACCTATGAACTCATGAGTATTATTACCTTCTGGAATTACTGTTATTTGAGAAGAATAAGCACGTAATACATCGTTTTCATCTATTTTACGACCAGTAAGTGGATCTCCACTGATATAGCGTAAACGAGAATCTTTTGGTTTTGGAATTGACTTCAAAACATCATTAAGCAATGTTCCAATCAACATTTTATAATATCCTCTATTCTCAACCTCTGATCCTGTAAGAGCAACAGTTCGTGTTAAATCTACTTTACCAGTATTGAATAAACGACCTATTATTGCAACGTCCAAAACATTCAACGTCCAAACAACCTCTCCACTATTTACAGGTGCTATATGATTGATTTGCACACCAACATTTCCTGCTGGGTGTGGTCCTTCAAATTCAGTAATCACAACATTCTTTGCGTACTTCAACGCTTTGCAAGATGTATGAAGATCAATTGAAAGATAAACTTTACCCTTAGTAAGTATTGATAAAGCATCAAGACCTGCTTGCACGTCCTTGCTTTCATCTTTTAAGATGTAATCGTATGAAGGAGCTAATGGTGCTGACGAAAACCCTGTAACAAAAATATCCCGTGGATCTTTATCTGGATTAGCTACAACATCATAAGGACGCTGTTTTACAAAAAACCAAAGACCAGCATCAAGAATAAAATCTTTCACTTCCTCTGATTTCATAGTCAAAGCATTCTTTATGCCATAATCAACAAATTCATTTTCACCTTTTCTTTCAACGGTAATGTTTAATATACGACGTTTCTCTCCACGTTCAATAGCAGTAACAACTCCACTAACTGGAGATGCAACTTTCACTGAAGGATAGTTTCTATCATACATTAATGCCGTTCCGGCTTTTACTTCATCACCTACCTTTACACTGAGTTTTGGTGTAACCCCAATAAAATCTTCAGGACAAATTTTAAGGACATCACTTTTAACCTCACCAAGAAATATATCTTGAGGTTCACCCAACAAAGGTATGTCTAAGCCTTTTTTAATTTTTATTCGACTAACCATGTGCTATTTATAATAACTTGATTCTATTAATCTAAAAAACATTCTTGCTCTGGAACTAAAAATTCACAACGAAAGAATCCAAAACAATTCAAAATTCCGTTGCAAAGATACATTTTATTTGATTTCTCAAAGAGTATTTTGATTTAAAATAGAGAAAAAAATCATTAATGGTCAAAACATAAACTTCAATATGAATGTTTTGTGTTAATTCAAATGATTAAAAACACACTAAATACATCGTGGAAGATAAATATGATAACCTGATTTAAAAATGATCAAAAAAAACATTACACCGAAAAGCATATTATTACCATAGGTTATAAAACTACTCACACCTTAATTTAAGATATTTATAGATAAAATATGAATGCTTTTGTGTAATTTTGCACTGTAACATATAAACTATTATTTCTATATACGAAACAATTATGGGTAAGAAAAAGGAATCTACCAAAAAGTCAATACAAAAGCAACGCACTTTTAAACAAAAAGTTATAAAAACATTGTGGGTAGCTTTTGGTGGTATTATATTATTAAGCATCCTCTTGTTTGGACTAATTGCTGTTGGTGCAATTGGATATATACCTCCTATTGATCAATTAGAAAATCCAATCGATAAATATGCCTCTCAACTTTATTCATCTAATGGAGAAGTGCTGAGCACATATTCTCTAAGCAAAGAAAACCGGGTGTTTGTAAATTATAGTGAACTGTCGCCTCATCTTATTAATGCACTAATTGCAACTGAAGATATTCGTTTTTATTCTCATTCAGGAATTGATGTATATGCACTGGCAAGAGCTGTTATAAAAAGAGGCATTTTTCAACAAAAAAGTGGAGGAGGTGGAAGTACTATCACTCAGCAACTTGCAAAACTTCTTTATTCGCCCAGTGCAGCTAATGCTTTCGAAAGAATATTGCAAAAACCCATTGAATGGGTTATAGCAGTTAAGTTGGAACGTTTCTACACAAAGGAAGAAATACTAAATTTATACCTCAATAAATACGACTTCAACTATGATGCTGTTGGTATTATGTCAGCTGCCAAAACCTATTTTGATAAACTTCCTTCTGAACTTAATATAGAAGAGTCTGCCATGCTAGTGGGGATGTGTAAGAACTCTTCTCTCTACAATCCGTTGCGCCGTCCCGAATTGACACAGCAACGACGAAATGTAGTTTTGTTACAATTAGAAAAATCAGATCATATATCAAAAAGTCAAAAAGACTCTTTGCAACAAATTGATATAAAATTGGAATTCAATCGTTCAGGTCACAGAGAAGGATTAGCTCCTTATTTTCGTCAATATTTGGCAGGAGTCATGATGTCTAAAAAACCCGAAAGAAAAAATTATAGAGCAAGCTGGTTAAAACAACAATATATAGAAGACTCCATATCTTGGGAAAACGATCCACTATATGGCTGGTGCTACAAAAACATTAAAAGTGATGGTTCTTATTACAATATTTACACAGACGGACTAAAAATATATTCAACCATCGACTCACGCATGCAAAAGCACGCTGAAGATGCAGTTAAAGAACACGTGGGAGGGGTGTTACAACCACAATTCACAAAAGAGAAAGAAGGTAGAAGTTATGCCCCCTACTCTAACTCTGTAAGTGATCGTGTGGAAGGATTATTAATCATGGCGATGAAACAAACAGGACGTTATCGTGATTTGAAGAAAGAAGGCAAAACAGAAGAAGAGATAATAAATTCATTCAAAACAGAGACTGTTGATATGAAAATCTTCTCTTGGGAAGATGGCGAGGCTGAGAAAGAAATGACTCCTTGGGACTCTATTAAATATCACAAAGGATTTCTGAGAGCAGGATTCATGGCTATGAACCCCGTAACGGGACATGTGAAAGCTTATGTTGGAGGCCCCAATTTCAGTTTCTTTCAATACGATATGGTTACCAAAGGCAAAAGACAAATTGGCTCTACCATAAAACCATTCCTTTACACACTTGCTATGGAGGAAGGCATGACACCTTGTGACCGCATGCTGCACGTTGCCCAAACACTCACTACGGAAACAGGAGAATTATGGACACCCAGAAACCCAGGAGCACGGGAAGTAGGAGAAAGCGTAAGCATTAAATGGGGTTTGCAAAACTCGAGTAACTGGGTTACAGCATATCTGATGAAATTATTTTCTCCTTATGCGTTTGCAAGATTATTACATTCTTTCGGCCTTGAAAGCCCAATCGACCCAGTAGTATCTTTGGCTTTAGGTCCATGTGATGCATCGGTTGAAGAAATGGTGAAAGGATATTCTGCTTTTGTTAATCGAGGCATTCGTGTCGACCCTCTTTACCTGTCACGCATTGAAGATTCGCACGGCAATATAATTTCAACTTTTGTTCCTCAAATGAGAGAAATCTTTAGTGAATCAGCTTCTTTTAAAATGTTGGATATGTTGCGTTCAGTTGTAGATGGTGGAACTGGAGGACGATTAAGGTTTCGTTACAACCTGAAAGGACAAATGGGAGGAAAAACAGGAACTACACAAAACAACTCTGACGGATGGTTTATGTCATTCACACCAGAGATAGTTGCTGGAGCTTGGGTGGGTGGCGAAGAACGTGCTATTCATTTCGACAATATGGCTCAAGGACAAGGTGCAAGTATGGCCTTGCCAATACATGGTTTGTTTTATCAGAAAATATATGCAGACAAAGAATTGACAATAAAAGACGATGGAGTTTTTGAAATACCAAGTGAATACCAAGATCCATGCTACGGTGCAGATCGATCAATTCATGATTATGAGGATTACCAAAGCACTAAGCCCAGTATTGGAATAGACGATATGTTTGATTAGATATTTATATATAATAAAGAGTGCAACCATCATTTAGGTTGCACTCTTTATTGTGCTTCTGGGCTTTTAAGCAGAATTATTTAAACTTCGCAAGAAAAGACTCAAAACTAAGTGGTTCCTCTCAGACACTATTGTCAGACACTATTTATTGATATAGTAGTTACATAAAGCCTATACTATTTATACCACCTTATTGCTATCAGCGTTAACACTCAATTTCGATGAATCCTCTTCCTCTCCCAAATAAATTGTTTGATGTGGGAATGGGATTTCTATATTGTTTTCATCAAAAGCCTCCTTCAGTCGCTTGCGATATTCACGACCAACACCCCATTGCTGACCAGGTTTTGTTCTGATGCGTCCTCTTATAACCAAAGCACTATCTCCAAAATCATTAAGACCTGACACCTCCATTGTATCTAACATTTTAGCTTGATACTCCGCCTCGGCAAACATTTTGTCACCTACCTCTTTCATCAACCGCATTACTTGTGTTAAATCTTCCTTATATGAGACACCTATATTAAAAACCATTGCCGACCAACCCTTGGTCATATTAGAAATAGTGTTTATTTTACCGTTTTGAAATATATGAACCACTCCTGACGAATCACGAAGTGTAATGGTGCGTAGTTCTATTTTCTCTACCGAACCGCTTGTTCCATTCAAGGTAACTACATCTCCTGTACGAATACCGTCTTCGAGAAGAATAAAAAACCCAGCAATAAAATCACGCACCAACTCTTGAGAGCCAAACCCCACTGCCAAACCAACAATACCTGCTGCAGATAAAATAGGAATTATATTAATATTAATTTTCTCTAGAAAAATCATTATGAAAATAGACCAGATGACAATACTCAATGTTTTACGCAAAACCCCCATCAATGTGTTAAGTCTTTTTTCAACCTCAATGTCAGGCTCTTCATTCCTATAAGCCATGCGTTTAAGCAAAATGGCTTTAAGCTTTTTAACCAAAGCATAAGCAATCCTTAGTGTAATAATCAGCAGTAAGATTATTATAAAGATCGAAATTAAGTCTGTTACTAGCCAATGAGTAAGTATGCTTACAAACTGTTTCCAAAACTCGATGGTAAAGTATTTTTCCATAATGTGCTTGTTTAATTGAGATTATAAATTAATATCGAACACTCAGTTTATTGTTAGATAAAGCAGGCAATATAATGAACAAATATATGGATAATTACACAATCAAAGAGGTTTCTCATAAATGTATTTTCATAGTAGATTCATAAATCAAGGTATTTACAATTTTCTATTTCTGTTTTTCAGATAATCAGTTGTTGGTTTTTTTATATTTAAAAGCTAATTAATGTCACGTCCTAATACTCACTTCTACCTATACTCTTTGAACTAAAACAATGTTCATTTGTTAAATAACTTAGATTTAAAACACAATAAATAAATTAAATTAGAAAAGAACGAATGAAGAATTTAAGCAAACTTGGAGTATTAATAGCACTATTAGCATTAACAATAGTGAGTTGCACCAATCAAAGCTCCAAACAAAGCAATGACAATCAAGATGCAGTAACCACCGATCAAACAGTGATTGATTTGCACACATCTGAAAACTCTTTAGACTGGGCAGGTGTTTACGAAGGCACAACGCCTTGTGCAAGCTGCGAAGGAATAGAGACGATGGTTGAGTTGAGGGAGGACCTTACATATACCGCAGGTTTTAATTATCTTAGTGGCAATGAAGACAAAGCACATTCCTATACAAATGAGGGTACATTTACTTGGGACACCAGTGGGCAAATTATCACACTAAAGGCTGACGATGAAACGTCTCAATATAAAGTGGGCGAAAACCACATAACCCTATTGGGTGCTGATGGAGAAGTAAATACAGGTGAATTGGCAGAGTTTTATGTGCTAAAGAAAAAGATGTAAGGAAACACTATTGTTGAATAAATATTTACGGTAAATTTAGGTTTTACCGAAGCATAAAAGGCAGAAGAATTTATAACTTCCTGCCTTTTATGTTGCCTATATATAGCTAAGTAGATTGTTTGATACGCTGAAATAATTATCCCGTATCAATTA
>JAQVZQ010000178.1 GCA_028708095.1 Dysgonamonadaceae bacterium | reverse complement strand
ACAACCAACCAAATGATAACTACAATTATTATGAGTCCAATAATCCACCACCAACCCATTCCAAATCCCATTCCCCAGCCGTGTTCTCCAAATCTATGCATTATATATTACTTTTTTTTATATCTGAATTCCAACTCTATTTATCATTCTGAAGACGAACTATCATTAATTTCATCTGCTCAATCTCTTTTCGCTGAGCATCAATTATATCCTCTGCCAATTGCTTCACTTCAGGGTCTTTAATATCTGCTCTTTCACTCGTAAGAATTGCAATGGAGTGGTGTGGTATCATAGCTTTCATCCACAACACATCTCCAATAATTGGTTTTTGCGTTCTAACAAGACCCAATGCGCTCACAAAGAGAATAATACTACCCAAGACAATGGCTATGTTTTTCTTTCTGTTTTTATACATTTTGCGCATTGTAAAAAACATTATTAATGCCATTGCAGCAATACCCAAGCAAGTCATATATAAACGTGTGAGGCTAAAGTAAACGTGATCAATCGAATATGTGTTTAGATACATTGTAATATACATGGCTATGAATGAGCCCGCAAGCATTAATACAAACTTTGTGTAGTTGTTTTTGCCTTTTTTTTATCTGATTCTTGTGATGAATTCATTTTTAATCGATTTTATTGTTTGATTCAAATTGATTTGGTTCGGTCATATTTTTTTTAAAAAAAAAGCTGTAGCACTACAATTGAAAATTGAAGCTAGCTTGCTACACTTCACTGTTTCCTAATGACACGGATGAATATCAGCGCGAGATTGTGTTACAACGCAGCAATCACTTTTTGCAGCTTGCCACTTATTTCGCTTGCAATGCTTTTCAGTTTTTCATTGTCAATTGCTTGCATGCTTGCAGTAGCATTTACAGCAGCTACTTCAACCTTTCCATTTTCAAGTTCTTGTAAAATCACATTACAAGGCAACATAGTACCTACTTTGTCTTCAGTATTTAAAGCTTTGTGTGCAAAAGTAGGATTGCAGGCTCCCAATATCTGGTATTTTCTGAAATCTACATCGAGTTTCTTTTTAAATGTTGCTTGCACATCTATTTCTGAAAGAATGCCAAAGCCCTCTTTACTGAGTTCTGCTATTACTTTTTCCTTTACTGATTCAAAATTTGCTGTTAATGTTTTGTTGAAATAATAAGACATAATGGTGTATTTTTAAAATGTTTATAAATTATTTTTTCAATATTACGTGATATTTATCTTATCGCCAAATACTTATATTATAACATTCTATTGGAAGAATGGTTTAGAAGTATCAAAAATAGACTTTTGGAGTGATATTCTTTTTTTTGCCCGAATATTGCATTTACCCAGTTTTGTATCATTATGTATAGCCATATACGTATTATTACAACTATTTGAGAAAATAGCTATAGTAGATTTATGCTTGTTCTATTAAATTTGTTTCGACATGAAATTGAATGTAATAACATTAAAAAACAAAACAAAATGAAGAAAATATTATTAACAGCAGCTCTACTAACCAGCTTTGGAATAAGTCATTCCAATGCTCAGTTTTTCAAAAAATTGACAGAACGTGCCTTGGAAAAAACCCAGGAAGTGGTTATAAACAAAGCAACAGATAAAGTAGCCGAAAAGGCTGCGGATAAAACAGGTGATGCGATGGATAAACTTTTGAATCCAGATTTTGGATCACTAATGAGTCCGAGCGGTAAAAAAGTAGATATGTCTAAATTGCCAGCATCATATAACTTCGATTACCGCTATGCTCTGAAAATGAGTACTCAAGGAGAAGAAATTGATTTCGATTATTTTCTCAGTAAAACGGAACCCTACATGGGTGTCAAAATGAATAAAGGAATGGAGATGTCAATAGTATTCGATCAGGGTAATAAAACTATTTTTACTTATGTGAATGGAATGGCAATAGCCACAGAAATGGATTTGAGCAATGCTGTAGACGAAAAGGACATAGATATGTATAACGATTACACTTTTAAAGAACTGCCCAATCGTGAGTTTTTGGGTTATAACTGTGTTGGACGTGAGATGGAAAACGATGAATATAAATTTATTGTTTATATTGCACCCGATATGGAAGCAGGATTTGGAAATATGTTTAAAAGTGAACATGCCAATATTCCTCCATCTATGCAGAAGTTTTCGCAAGAATATGAAAACGGGTTGATGATGTATATGCAAATGGTGGATAAGAAAAACAATAAAAAGAAAAATACTACCGCAACCATGGAGTGCATAGCTTTTGAACCAACGAATTTGGTAATCAATACAAGACAATAATCAATTAAATCAAATAACGTTTTTAACACTCTAATAAATGAAAAATATATTTGCAACTTCAAGGATTTTCTTTGAAGTTGCAAAGTATATATACTATTTATCGGTCCAGTAACAGAGCTATATGCTTGCAAATCTCACACAAATAAGTAAGTTTTTTAAGTTACACACCTAATTTTAAAAATACATGTTATTCTGTTTTGAAAAATAAAAAACAGTCACTTAAAGTCTGTGTTTACATTGCATTTTTAAATTTTGAGAGTGAAAACAGGAAGCATAAGATGTAAATTGATGTTTTCATAATCATTTTATCTCATTGCTTTTTATTTTCTATAGCATCTTCAATTGCTTTCGCTACTTGGCGACGATATTTTTCTATAACCTCAAAATCTTTGGTGTAGTCATCATTGGCTAAAGTAACAATCTCATCAGGAATCGTAAGCAGTGGATGAGTCGGGTCTAGTTTTTTTAACATAGCCAAATACTCATAATCCTCAACTCCATCACGTACATTGGCAAGGCGTGTTGAAGGTAACACTGATCCGTCACGATCTGGATAAAATAAATTACCGCAGCCAATGCGTCCACGTCGCCAGCTTTTAGACTTTCGTGAGGTGGTGCTGGTAGCATTAATAGTTTCCTTTGGCCAATCGACACCAGTTGGAGCTGTTTCGTACGGGCAATCCAAGGCTTGTGGGCGATAAGTGGAATAATATCCGATTCCTTTAGCGTCTTCCTTGAAGGCTTGCCAACTTAAAATCCTAGCAGCCATTCCTGGCAAGTCAAGCATGGGGGATGGATTTTCGTAAACCCAATAGAAACAAGTTTTACCACCTTTTTTAGTAATATCTTGCGTTTCTTCTTTTTGTATAGCAGTCGTGAACCAAATGTCCATTAAGTCAGTTGATATATCCATTTTTCTCCCAACATTACTGATTCGAATCTCTTGATAGTTTTTCTTCAACCAAGTGCAAATTTTGCGAGCCTCTTCAAGGCTTTTTTCTCTAACTTTTATCGGACGATGCATGATCTCGTCAAAACCGTTGATGGCGGCAATATCCCATGCACCCTTCTTTTCAAGTATTGGTTTGTAATAATCGATAAATTTTTTGATCTTCCCTTGATATTCCTTGCTGAATTCAAATGGATTCTCGTTTGATGGATCATACAAGTACCAAATATTCAAAAGGTTCATGCCGCGTGATATACAATATTCAAGATCATCAGTATGTGGTGTATTCTTATATGTTTTTTCATTATCAGGGCTATGTCCATTTGTATACATGCTAATCGGATTAAGGCGATGATCAAGCATAATTTCATAACATTTGCGTCGTGTAACTGGATTTTCAGGATTATAACGCCAATCAAAATAGGTTAGTAGTTCTCCTTTTATAGGTAAAGAAAAACCATGTACCTTTATCTTGTATGGATATCTCTCCGACACACCATCCTTTGTAGTAAAGTGAATTTCTCCTTGATAAAGACCTGCTTTACAATTTGGAGGTATATAGACAGTAATCCAATAAGGTTGTATCCTATCAGAAAGATTTAATTTTTGATTATGCACTAAAATGTCTGGCCAAAATCCATCACGACTGCTATTATAAACAAAGCTTTCTTCCACTTCAATATATCCAACAGGATTGATTTTTATGTTCTTAGTTGAAATCATGTTACCATTAGAAGACTTTAATGGCGTAGCAGTTACTTGAACATTTTTCAGGTCTTTTAGTGGCAAAGCAACGACCTGAAAACTTTCGCGCTCGTTGCCTGCTGCAGATAGCTCAAAGCTCTTTTCTCCTCCACTAAAAAAAGAATCTCGGAAAATTTTTTCAGTTGCTGGCATACCCCGTAAAATTAAGGACTTTTTTTCTCCTGAAGAACTTGATCCAAGCACCGCCAGTTCTCTTGCTTGCGTAATATTATCAATCAATTCGTCGTTATAGTTTAATGGAGCAGAAGAAATCAGCTTTTGCATATCGGCAATAACTGTTTTGATTTTATTGCTTAACTCTCCCGTAGCAATATTTTTGCCCTTGTTTAACATTTCAATTGTGAGTTCAATCTCTTTTTTTGCTCGCCCTATTGTCAAAACCTCTACTTCTTTTTCAGTGTATAACTTCATTGAATCTAGGTGTAATATAACTTCAACGTCCTGATCTAATCCGTAGAAATGTAGATTATAAACATTACTAAGGTCAACAGATTTTGGCAAAGTTTCAAGGTCTAAGACGAACTCTTGAACAGATTCTGGTGAAACAAACATCATCCCACTAGCAAGAGAACACTCAACTCCAGGACGAACATTATTTACTCTAAGTATGCGCATTTTTTTTTGTGGAAATGGCGCAGGGTTGTTTAAATAAAAGCGGAGTTGTTTATAAGGACGCCAGTCTGTGATGTCTGGTATGAGTGCAATAGTTGCATTTGGATCCTTCCATTCCATTCTAAGAGATTGCTTTCCACTTATTGCAAACTCATCGCTCAGCTCAATTTTGGCATTAACGGAAGTTCTCCACGCACCCATTTCGGCTGGCGATTCAAAATCATAACCTTCTGTAAGATAATTCGTTTGTTGATAGTAAATTCCCTTTATAACAATTCTGAATGTAGTTTTGGGGTTTTTTGCAGCTATTTGAAATCCATTTAAATCAGCGGATAAAATAGGAAATGCAACGGGACTCACTTCCCCCACCTTCAATGTTGAATGAAAATAATTTCCATTTAATGTATTTGCTGGATAGCCTTTTAGAGTCAGCATATTATCTTCAATGTTTTCTGGTAAGTAAATCTCAAGCCTTAACGAATTTAATTCCTCAGGTGACGGCAATGCAGTGACCTCGATCTGGGGCCATCCATCTCCTGCATGAAAGATTATCTCTAAGGCCCCATCATCTATTTGGTTAATTATAGCTTTTTCGTTTGCTTTAATCTTGAGTGCTGGGTTTTTAAGATGATTTCCGTTGTCTGCCCAAGTTGTTCCACATAAAGCTAATACGGCAAGATATAATAATAAGTTTTTCATGTTTTGCCTTTGTTTTTTAAAGATTTATTTGTGTATCATCGAATAATCATATCAGAAGATCTTGATTGACTAAGTTGTAATTCTAACGGTTTTATAGTGTGATTCTTTTGTGATTTTTTTTTTGAAACTGTTTAATGTTTTATGCATAGTTTCCTATTAAAAACTTCTGCAGTTTAAATATCAAAAATAATAAATAATTAACTCATATCAAAATTACACCGTTTTTTAAACCTAATTGATTTGTCAGTACAATAACCTCTAATTTTACAATTTATTTATTTTAAGTTCAATATAATTTCAGCTTTTGATTAAAATATTTTTGTGAAAAAGTTGTTTTTTAATTAATTATTCTTTAGCAATCGTCATCTAAATGTGGATTATTTTGAGCATTGTCATTAATAAGTTCAAGTTCTTTTTAGAAAATATCATCAACATTATTTCTACTCTCTAAAATGCAAATGAGTTATATAAACATATATCAGTTTTAGACTGCATTAATTTTATAATTAGCATTATATAGTTGTTGAAAGCCCTGTCGCTCAATGCTACTTCATCTTGTTATGCTTATAATTTATAAAAAGTTTTTCTTGTTCTGCTCAGATGTGTTTCTGAAAATACACATGGTTTTGCATGTAATACTATCTAACAGATTAAACTCCAATAAATGGAAAATCTTCAATCGCATTATAAAAAAATTCTATTAAAGCAAAAAATAACGTTTTGTGAGTATAACTTTGCGTTTATAAGTTATGTATATAGTAAATTTGTGTATAATATTACGGAATATTAAAAACTACATAAAATAATCAATTTGCTATAATAAAACTTTAGATATAAATAGCGTGTAGTGCTCATCTTTTACATTTTATTTAATTTAGAGATAAACTTATCATAAAAGACAATTAAATGAAACAGTTCTCACGACGTAATTTTATAAAAAATAATCTTTATGCAATGGGTGGACTTACAATATCTCCCTCTTTTACTTCATTTGGTATAAACAGTTCAACTTTCGAAGCAAAGAAAAATACTGTTGATAAACGAATAACCATCGAAAGTGTTAATTCACAGTTTGAAAGAGAACCACTGCTAAGTCCATTTGGGTTTAAAGGAGGTTATTTATCCGAATTATGGCAAACTGTAAGTTATCTTAAGAGCACATCTAACAATCATTCTATAGGTTTAGGAACACAAAGTGTTTTGTGGTCTGATTCAACAATCTTTTCAACTAATTCGGAATCAGGAGGCAATGCTTTAATGTACACATTAACTGAAAGAGCCCTTCAATTGCTTAAAAATAAAACATTCACATCACCCATTGATGTGATTGATGAATTGCTTCCTCAATTGCATGAATATGGTAAATATGTTACAAACAATCCCAAATTAAGTAAAACATTTGTATTAAATGCATTAGTGTCTGTTGATAATGCTCTTTGGTTGTTATATGCCAAAGAAAATGGCATAACTAATTTTGATGAATTGATTCCCCAAGAATACAAATCGACCTTTTCAGAAAAGCATAAAAAAATCGCTGCAGTTCCTTTAATCTCCTATAATGTAAGCCCTGAGAATATTAAAAAAGAAGCTGATTTAGGATATTTTTTCATGAAAATAAAAATAGGTCAATCCGGTACTCAGCGAGAAATGCTTGAAAAAGATAAAAAAAGATTAAACGAAATTCATTCTGTTTTAAAAAACATAGAAACACCCCACACTAAGAACGGAAAACTACCTTATTATTTTGATGCCAACCAACGATATGAATCAAAAGATACATTTTTAAAGTTTATTGATTATGCTGATAAGATTAAAGCTTTTGACCAAATTGTTCTGATAGAGGAACCATTCCCCGAAGATTTAAAGATCAATGTGTCTGATATTCCCCTTCGTTTAGCATCTGATGAAAGTGCTCATACTGAACTTGATACTATAGAAAGAATAGAGTTGGGATATAGAGCTATAGCGCTTAAACCAATCGCAAAGACATTAAGTATGACAATGAAAATAGCAAAAGCAGCAACAGATAACTCTGTTCCATGCTTATGTGCCGATTTAACTGTTAATCCAATATTAGTAGAGTGGAACAAAAATGTAGGGGCAAGACTGAAGTCTTTTCCAGGATTAGAAAACTTAGGGCTTGTGGAAAGCAACGGACATCAAAACTACTCAAATTGGGAGAAAATGAGAAGTTATA
>JAQVZQ010000177.1 GCA_028708095.1 Dysgonamonadaceae bacterium | reverse complement strand
GAAAAAAGGAATTCTTGAAATACTCGCTAATCATAAACCTGATGTTATTATCTTGGAAACAACTGGAATAGCCAATCCTTTGAACTTATTAGCAGAAATTGATGAGATTCGCGAATTGATTCGTTTCGATTCAATCACTACTATTGTTGATGCTAAAAACTTTGCAGCAGCAGCACTTCATTCAAAAGTTATCTATGATCAAATTAAGTGTGCTGATGTAATACTGTTGAGTAAAACAGATTTGCTGACAGAATCGGAGACTAATGTTGTAAAGACAGAATTGGAGCTACTCAATCCTAATGCAATGATTACTGATTGTATTAAAGGTGATATTAATCCTGCAATACTATATTCTAAAGAAGATGAGTGTAATTATTTTGAAAAGCATGGGGAAGAAAGTGGTGAGCATACAGCTACACATTATGATGATAACATAGGCTCAATGAAAATTAGTTTCGATGAGTCTTTAAATAGGGAATTGTTTTTGGAGAAGGTGAAAAATCTTCCTCCAGCTATTTTCCGTGTAAAAGGAATACTAAATTTCACTGATGATACTGAGCCTGTTGTTTTTCAGTATGTAAATGGAACATTTGATTTAAATTCAGACTCTTCAAACGAGGCTGACAGTGAAAGATTTTTAATTCTTATTGGAGATAATGACACATTAAATTCTTTTGAACAAACTTATTTTTTAAACTAAAACACTATAATATTTTGTTCAGCTCTAATCATTCGTTTGTTATTATTGCAATCGTCATGATTATGCTGAAATTAAAAAGAAAATTCAGGGGGTACTGTTTTTAATATTTTCCTGAAGCTTATAAAATACATTTACCTTAAAAAAACATACACTATGCGACGATTTTTTTTGATGATAATCATCACCCTCAGTCTATCAATGATTTCTAAGGCTGAAAAGCCCGCTTTTGAATTAAAGTTTCACGGTTTCGTAGGAGTGAGCGTATTTAGTGACTCACGAGCAAGTGCAACAGCGCGCAACAGACACATATACCTCTATCCGCTTAGCGCTGACATATCGGACGAAGGTATAGATCTGAATAAACGTGGGGAATTCAATATTGATGTAACCCAAAGCCGTTTTGGTGTTGACCTTATTGGTCCCACTTTTAAAAATATCCAAACTACTGCTATGCTCGAAGGTGATTTTTTGGGAAACGGAAGCGGAGATAACAACTTCCGTCTACGACATGCCTTCGCACGATTTAGCGGAAAACGTTGGTCGTTACTTGCTGGCCAAACGTGGCACCCACTGTTTATCCCTGAAAACTGTCCTGGCACAGTAGATTTAAACGCCGGCGCTCCATTTCATCCCCTTAATTTTAGTCCACAAATTCAGTTTTCGTGGCAAGCTTTGCCAAGCACTAAACTGCTTCTGTATGTGATTGAACAAAACAACTTTCGCAGTGCAGGATTCCCTAAAGGATCAGAAGAATCATTGCAGCCAGAATTTGATGTGCAAATAAAATGGCAGCACAAAAAAGTTTGGGCAGCTTTAACTGCAGGTATGAATACTTTAGCCCTTCCAAGGGAGATTGAACCAACTAAGTCGCCTGTAAGGGTAAGAAGTTTCCACTATAATGCATCATTCAGATACCGATTACCTGCTCTTACAATACAGTTGGAAGGTATTTATGGAGGTAATCTATCAGGGCTGGTAATGCCAGGAGGGATAGGCATAACAGAAGATAATAAATATAAACCTCTTCAAACAGGTTCTTTATGGTTAGGTGTACATGGCAACCGAACACAGGGTTGGCAACCTGGCTTATTTGCAGGCTATTTAAAAAGCATGGGTTCCAGTAGTGTGTTAGAAGTTGTGAAAAATCTATCGCGTCACCCTGCAATTGGAAGTGTTTACGCCATATCACCCAGAGTGAAATATATTTTTGGTAATATATGGGTCGGAGCAGAATGGCAATGGACTACTGCCGAATGGGGTAAATCATTTGACGCTTACGGTGTACCTGAAAATACTGAGTCTTTCAGTAATAATAGGCTTTTGCTTTCAATGAGATACAATTTCTAATAAGAAACTTGACATATTTTTTTAATAGACAGGTATGTTCCTTATTCAGTAATGATATAAAAACACTTATCAATTCAATTGATAGGTGTTTTTTGTGTTAAGAATTGGTCTGAATAATGTCAATCCTTACGGAGTTTTGGTAAAGGTTTATACTATTTGCTATAATAATTTCAGCCCTTTTGGGCTTTAATGGAGTGCTAAAGAGATGATAGGAGCAATCGCTGGCGCAAGTCTCCCACTGTCCCTCGTTCGCAACGAGAGGCTTATGGTTCTGTGTTTGCAGCGCAAAAGAAGGTTGGCACCAAAAATATTTCTTGTGCTATTTGCATTTCAAGCCTCGTAAAGCCTGACATAATTGGGTTACACCTATTCAATGTGTTGAACTTTTTCAGGATTCGTAGATGTATATAGTCTGATTACTATGGGTTTGCACCCATGGATATCCATGTTAACCACTTTGTGGTTATGAGTGATAGGAAATGTCTCTTATGATGGTGCAAGATCCAAGCTGGCGCGGATATCTATCCGTGCCATTGACAACACTAAAGGTAAAAGTTACCCCCGCTCCCGCACGAATCCTTTCGTGTGGGTTGATTTGATAAAATCAAAAAACTAAAATGTAAAACGCAGTACGGATCAAGCAGGTACGATGTAATAATATTGGAAAAATAGATTATATTCATTGGCTGGTGTAGATATCTATCTCAGACAAAAAAGGAACGGATGAATATCCGCACCAGCGAGTGAATATTTGAATAAGCTATATCGAAGTAAAATGGATGCTGCTGATATATTGTGAAGAGACGCCGGAATACAAGGGCGTCAGTACAGTCTCAAGATGTGGCAGTGGTGTGGTCGATAGTAGCATATTAATACTGACTCTGAAGAGACAGTTGAGTTTCAAACACAAGGGCATCGACTTTGTGATGTAAATATCAATACGAACATCTTTGGAATAAATAAACTATATTTGCACATCAAAAACTATAAGGTGTTATATTCAATCTCAATAAATGGAATGCTGATAGCAATCATATTGATTACAAAAGAAACGTGAATAGAAATCTATTTCATTCGTTTAAAAACATCTGCGCTTAGATCGTTAGTTAGTCTATTAGCAAGAATATAAAATATCAGTTGATAGTCACACCAAAAAATGAATAATGATTAGAATAAAAGAATGAAAATTGGCAATATAACTTTTTCTAAATATCCTGTGTTCTTAGCACCTATGGAGGATGTCACGGACATATCTTTCCGTTTGATGTGTAAAAAGTTTGGTGCGGACATGGTTTACACAGAGTTTATTTCAAGCGATGCACTCATTCGTAATATTCAAAAGACACATCAAAAGCTGACTATATCTGAAAAAGAACGACCCGTTACCATTCAGATATATGGACGTGATCCTGAGTCGATGGTTGAGGCAGCTAAAATATGCGAAGAAGCTAATCCCGATATCCTTGATATAAATTTTGGTTGTCCTGTAAAGAAAGTTGCTGGAAAGGGAGCTGGTTCAGGTATGTTGCGAACGCCCGAATTGATGTTAGAAATAACCGAACAAGTAGTGAAAGCAGTTAAAATACCTGTGACAGTTAAAACTCGATTAGGATGGGACAACGACTCTAAAATAATAGTGTCGCTTGCCGAGCAATTGCAAGACTGCGGCATACAAGCACTCACCATTCATGGGCGAACGCGTGCACAAATGTACACTGGCCAGGCCGACTGGTCGTTGATAGCCGATGTAAAGAACAATCAACGCATGCATATCCCCATTATTGGAAATGGCGATATAAACTCTCCAGAAGTTTGCAAACAGCGTTTTGATGAAACAGGAGTAGATGCAGTAATGATTGGTCGTGCATGTTTTGGAGCTCCATGGATATTTCGTGAAGTAAAACACTATCTCGAAACAGGAGATTTGCTCCCAAAAGAATCTTTTCAATGGTATCTTGATGTGCTCAAGCAGCAAGTATTACAGTCTATTGAGATGATAGATGAGCGACGAGGCATTTTGCACACCCGTCGTCATTTAGCCGCATCGCCTCTGTTTAAAGGAATACCCGATTTTAAAGCTACTCGCATTGCCATGTTAAGGGCAAATACCTTGGACGAGCTTTTTGAAATTATGAATAATATAGGTGAACGTTTCCAATTGCATTAAACTAACGGTGTTGCAATCAATCACATCTTTAAGAAAATCTAATTACATAAAAATTTAAAACTGATGAAAAAAAGGATTTTGTTATTTACTGCTTTATTTGCATTTATCTTAAACGTATCTGCTCAGAAATCTATAATTAAAGATGCGTTTGAGCAATTAGTTGAATATAAAATTGCATCAATACAAAAAGCAATTCCTATAACAGAAAAACAGGCAGAAGAACTCAAGAGTGTAGAACTCAAATTTTTAATAGATGTGAACGCTGCTGAGAATTGTTTTTTGTGTAGGAAACAAAGGCGAATCAAAAAGTTGAAAACAAAAAAAGGTAGAGCAACTAAAAAAAATATTAAGTCTCGATCAGTATATTAAGTATGATGCCATTGAGAATGACAAAGTGAAAAAGTATCCTATTTACATGGATTGATTAAGTAGATTTTAAACCTCATAAAAATGTGCGAATTGCTAATAAAAAAGAGGATACAGGTTTTGTTGTAACCAGTATCCTCTTTTTTTATTAGGGTGAAGGTGTTTTGTTAATTTAAACTATTCATCAACTCTTTAATAATCCCTTCACGTATATCATCATACAATTCAAATTTAGCTCTATCTTTCAATTGCAGATTATCATCTTTTACCCTCATCATTCTGGGTTGGGTATCAACTTGTTTGCTTATCGTTGACCTTGTTGATATCTTGCCTGTTATTTGCTCTATAGCTTTACTCAAAAGGGGGTCTTCTATATTTCCAAACTCTACCAAAAGAGGAGTTTCAAGTTCGTTCACCTCATAGTCAGGCGTGAAGCCATCAAGCTCAGAGTCGCCAGCACTATTCTTGTATTCTGCAACAATTGGCTGCATGCCCCATTTGTTTTTAGGGTCGTTTTTCTTGCTAATTGTTATTGAGCCCACATTCTTGCCATAGGTTGTTTCACCAATCAAAACAACATCCATATATGGTTTTAATCCGTTAATAACAAGCTCGCTAGCCGATGCTGTATTTCTTGAAACTAAAACGTATAATTTAGAGAGGTCTAAAGAGGGGATGTCTGCTATAAATTCTTTGACTATCTTATTGTTTACTCTTTTGCTTTTAAATATCTTGTCAATAAAGAAATCCTTGTTGTAGTTCGCATCGTCTTTCTTATATACTTCATCTAACAAGTTATTGTACTTTACATTAACTAAAACGTTTGTGGTGTCTCTGTCTTTCACCAAAGCACTTGCAAGAGCTACTGCAGTGGATACTGCTCCTCCGCTATTATAGCGTAAATCTAAAACCATCTCTTTCATCTCTGGGCCACCTTTTTCTTGTATTTTAGATAATGTATTCATTAGCAATATATCGTATTCATGAGAGTCGTCATCCTTTCCAGTGGCAAAGAAATTATAAACCAAGTAACCAATTTTTTTATCGTCTATCGTATATACACTATCTAAATAAACTGGATTTTCAGCAAAGTTTTCTTCCATTCTCACAGATATAACCTTATCATCTGGTATTAACTTCCCATCTATCCAATCAGCCATGGTGAGATTTCTTGAGCCAGTTCCAGTGAAAAGTGAATATCTATTACTTACTGTAATTTTTTTCCCATCAATACGAGTGATGTATCTACCCCTATCAATTCCTTTGTTGTATGCATCCGACCCAATTTTAGGATAGGTAACCAAAGCATAAACGTGAGTTTGAGCTTCATCTGCCCAAACAAATTCATATTCAAATCCGATTTCATCAGATTTAACGCCACTCAAAGAGTTTGATAGTTCTAAATAGTTTTCTTGAATCCATGAGAATCTTCTACCTTCTTTGGTTTTGTCTTTGTCGCTTAGAATAGATTCAAAGAATTGTTTTGGGTTGTTAGAAAAGTCAGGCTTATCTGGTATATCATTGTTCCATAAATAATAGACAAGCATGTTTTCATATATCCACTCGTTGACATATTCATTGTTCTCTTCATTTTCTTTCGACTCTTCTTTTGGTTTGTCGTCTCTTTCAAAAATTATTTCATCTTCTGAGCAGGAAGTTGCAATAAATATGAGTAAGAGTGCTATTGATAAGAGAGATTTTAATTTTCTCATAATTGTGGTGTATTTAAATATGTATGTAAATAGTAGATTGCTAAAGCATTAAATGGTTTAATTTTAGCTGTTTATAATTAGCTGTCTATAATTCAGTAAACAAGTTTTTTATTGCTTTTGTTTGTTGATGTAAAATATAAATTATTTTTATTCTGAAAGCCGTGCTCTCATAATATAGAATTGGTGCTTAAGAGATAAGCTCCCCTTTCCCTTGTCTAGTAATTTCGGGTAGGCTGCCAGTACAATCAACAATTGTTGAAGGCTCTAAGCCTCCATGTCCGCCATCCACAACAATTTCTGCTATCTCCCCCCATTTTTCGTGTATAAGCTCTGGGTCTGTTCTATATTCAATAGCTTCGTCTTCATCTCCATTTACAGATGTTGTCATTATTGGATTACCCAATTGTGTAACCAATTCTCTTATAATATTGTTGTCGGGCACACGAATTCCTACTGTCTTCCGGTTCTTATAAATTCTGGGTAGGGTAGAGGTGGTGTTCAGAATAAAAGTGAACGGACCTGGGAGATTTCTTCGCATCAATTTAAATGTGGTAGTGTTCACTCTTGCATACTCACTTATATCACTTAAATCATAACAAATAATCGATAGGTTGTTTCTCTGTGGATTGATGCCTTTCAGAGCACATATTTTTTCAACAGCACGCACATTTAGTGCATCGCATCCAAAGGCATATAGAGTATCTGTAGGATAAATAACTATACCTCCATTGCGAAGCACTTCAAGCACTTTGTCAATCTCGCGTTGATTGGGATTATCTTCATATATTTTTACTAACATCTTACAAATATAGAAAAAAAGCTTGTTATTGCAATTATTTACGACAATTTATAGGTGTTGTTAAAGATTAGGTGAAAGGTGTCGATAAGAGTTTCGCTATTAATTGCCACTCTGTTTAAAGACTTGCCCATTGTTATTGCTTGGATACAATTCAAATCACCAGATAAATAGTACTGTATCTACGATTTTGTTGCATTAACGACAGGGCAAACACAAAGGTGTTTCTCCAATGGTTGGCGTACAATGTGCCAAACGCAACATTTTTATGCAAAAGTAATAGTGCACTTTGGGCAAGTAATAGAAATTATGAAAGCCGAATGAATTGACAGCTAAGGAAATTTCTATGAATCTTCGAAAAACGAAACTGCATGTGTCAAGTAGCGTTAATACATATGTAAGCATCCCAAAAAAGCCGTAAAGTAAAAGCAAAAAAAGACTTAGAGTATTATCGGCTCTAAGTCTTTTTTAATTTCTTTTTTTTACGGAAGTAATTCCTCCCAATTAATAGGAGTTTCAAGTAT
>JAQVZQ010000176.1 GCA_028708095.1 Dysgonamonadaceae bacterium | reverse complement strand
TCAGCTACCTCTACAACTAAAGAGATAAAAGAAAAACAGAAGGATAAGCCACCTATTGCAGAAAAGAAGAAAAGAGGAAAGAATCAGCCAATTAATGGGCTGATGAATATATTGAAAAAGCCTGATAGGGGGAAGGGAAGAGGAAGTGGGGGAGAAGTGAAGTGAGGGAGAAGTGAAGTGAGGGCTCTAGTATGTTTATCCTCTTATTATTATGTTAACTTTTTCACCAATCGAAGATTAAATGTTTTAATTTCTGATAGGATATTAACTGGAGTGTATGATGCAATTGTCATTAATTCCAGTTTTCATCTCCAAATTAGGCAATACCTATTAAACTTTTTTTCTATCCTGTCTTTGATAAACCTACGGGTGAAAGGGGAAAACCTAAACTCTATGACGGAAGATTGATATGTCAAATCTTGATACATCGAAAACTCAAAAGATTGATATTGATAAAGGAGAGCTATCCATATTAATAGCATACTCAAAATTTCTTAACCAGAAGGATAATATAGAGAAAACTAAAGCTCTTTTTATATACAGATTACTGTGTAACATTATATTATTTTTTTGCCGAAATGTTGATCTTGTAAATCAATCAGTTATCAAATTATGTTTAAAATCTTAAATCAATTGCAGAGTTTTTTTATTATATTTGTTTATATATTCACTTTGAAAAATGAAGATTAATAATCAATCTTACTTTCGTGCTCTTCTGTTACAAGTTCTACTATTTAATATAATAGCAGTAGGATTTAGTAGTCCTTCGTTTCAATTCAGACATTTTAATATTAACAATGGATTGTCTCAAAATACGGTGTTCTCCATTTATCAGGATACTCAAGGATTTATGTGGTTTGGCACAAAAGACGGATTAAACAGATTTGACGGAGAATCTTTTAAGATATTTAGAATGTCTAGTGAGAATGAATTAAAAGACAATGTTTTTCGATCTATTGTTCAAGATAGAGATGATAGAATATGGCTTGGAACGGATGATGGTGTGTATATTTATAATCCTCAATTTGAATCTTTCGATTTTTTTAATTTAAAGACAAGTGAAAATGATTCTATTAGTGGTTTAATTAGCCACATGATTATAGATACAGATGGAGATGTGTGGATATCAGCACTAGAAAAGGGTGTTTTTATGTATGACTATGAGACTAAACTCTTAGATTTTTATGCAATAGAAATTACTAAAGGAGATTTGAAAGGTGTTACATTGTGTGAAGACAATGGTAAAGGAGTTTGGGTTTTACCCTATTCAAGACCTATTAATCAAATCGATAAAAAAAGAAAGAAGATTAGTGAATTTAGATTGAAATCTAATAACTCAATACTTTATCAGACAGGAGAAATCAATAAAGTAATTGCTGATGGTAATAATTTACTAATAGGCACATCCCAACTGGGATTAATAAGCATTGATGTTTTAAATAAATCATATAACAACATATTATCTTTAGATAGAAACGGGAATGCAATTTTTATACGTGATATTTTAAAAATTGATAATAATGTTTGGATAGCATCTGAAACGGGGCTATACTTTTATAATCTTTATACTGGTGATTTAAAAAATTTAAGTTATAATACCTCTTTTTCCAACTCCGTATCAGATAATGCTATTTATTCATTGTGCGAAGACAGTGAGGGAGGAGTTTGGATTGGCTCTTATTTTGGAGGAGTTGATTATTTGCCAAATAAAGGAACATACTTTCAGAACTATTATCCTGTTGCAAATGAGAAAAGTTTGTCTGGTCTGAGAGTTAGAGAGTTTTGCATGGCCGATGAGTCTAATATATGGATTGGAACTGAAGACAATGGTCTTAATCTTTTCAATTTTGAAACTTCCACTTTTGCGGGTGTTCATAATTCACTTAAAAATTTATATTCAAATATTCATGCATTATATCAGGATGATGATTTTTTATGGATTGGTGTATTTTCGAAAGGATTGTATAGATATAATTTAAAAGACAAAACATTAAAAACCTATCGGAAAACGGACAGTGAAAACTCATTAATCGAGAACAGTGTTTTTTCTATTTTTAAGGATACTCATAATATTCTTTGGATTGGAACTATTTCAGGACTCAACACATATGATTATGAAAATGATGATTTTAAGCAAATAAATCATCTTGATGGTGTTTTTATTCAAGATATTATGGAGGACAGCGATGGCAACATTTGGTTTGCAACCTTCCTTAAAGGTCTATATCGCTTAGATCCAAAAACACAAAATTGGACAAACTTTATTCATAACTCATCAAACCCAAATAGTTTACCTTATAACAAAGTAACGTCTGTATATGAAGATAAGAAAAAAAGGATATGGATAACAACTGAAGGAGGAGGGTTTTGTCAATTTAACAAGAAGGATGAGTCTTTCACAGTCATTGATTGTTCAAGTGGGTTGTTCAACAATGTGGTTTATCAGGTATTAGAAGATGATGAATCGAACTTATGGCTTTCTACTAATTCAGGATTGATTAAATACTCCCCTGAAAATGGTGTTATGCATAACTTTACTATACATGATGGATTAAAAACCAATCAATTTAACTATAAATCTAGTTTAAAAACCAATGATGGTACTTTATATTTTGGCTCTATTGATGGTTTTGTACGTTTTAATCCTTCATCGTTTATAGAGTCTAATTTTGTATCTCCTATTGTTTTTACTCAGTTGTTAATCAATAATTTTCCTGAAGAAATATCAAATGGAAGAACACCTTTAAACAAAAGCATTCAACACACCGATAAATTAAAGCTTAATCACAATCAAAACTCTTTGAGTATTAAATATGCAGTGTTAAGTTTTTCAGAAAACAAGAATAGTGGTGTTTTATATAAATTAGAAGGGTATGATAAAGACTGGATATCGGTAGATAATAGCAGAACTATATCGTATTCAAATTTATCATCGGGTAAATACACACTCTTGGTAACTATTCCTGATACGAATCAATATAAAAAATTGGACATTGTAATCAAACCTCCATTTTGGTTTACTTTGTGGGCTTATGTTATCTACTTTTTGTTTTTTGTGAGTGTAATTGTTTTTACCCGTGAATACATAAATATAAGAGATCAGAAAAATCAGCGTCAAAAGTTGCAAGTATTTGAGCAAGAAAGCGAACGTAACCTTTATAAGTCAAAAATTGAATTTTTCACTAATGTTGCACATGAAATTCGCACTCCTTTATCTTTAATTAAAGCACCTCTTGATGAGGTGTTGCGGAACAAAAATGCTTCAAATGATATAAGAGGTGATTTGGAAATAATGAGTAGAAATACTGATAGATTACTAGGACTTACACGTCAATTATTAGACTTTCAAAAAACAGAATCGGAGCTTTATGCTTTGGATATGGAAGATTATGATATCCCTCAATTAGTGAAAGATATAGTTTATTTATTTACACCATTATCAAAATTAAAAGGCATTTCATTAGATTTGGAAAATACTGATTCATCAATTATTGCAAAAATTGATAGAGAAGCATTTACAAAAATTATTAGCAACCTTATAAGTAATGCACTAAAATATGGTGAGAAATTGGTTAGTTGCGAAGTTTCATGTTTTGAAATTGATAATGAATCTTTTGTTGAATTCTTGATTAAGAATGATGGATCTCTTATTCCTGAAAGCTTTCAAGAATCAATTTTTAAGCCTTTCATTCAGATAAGTAAAAATAAAAACGAAACTTTTAGCGGGACTGGTATTGGATTGGCACTTTCGAAATCATTAACTACACTGATGAATGGTAAGATTAATTATAAAGTTTTGGATGGGTTAAATGTTTTCAGCGTTTCTTTTCCAGCTGAAAAAAAAGGAGTAAATTTATTAGAAAAGAGTGAAGCTTTAACCGACTGTGATTTAACAAATGGTTTGAATAATAATAAAAAAAGAACTAAACAAAGTCTTTCCGTTTTGATTGTTGAGGATGATAATGATTTGAACGAGTTTTTGAAAAGATGTTTAAGTGATAAATATCGTGTTTTACAAGCAAGTGATGGAGAACAAGCTTTGGAAGTCATAAAGGCAGAGAACGTAAATATCATTGTAAGTGATATTATGATGCCAATAGTAGATGGTTATGAATTAATTGAAAAAGTTAAATCTAATATTGAAACAAGCCATATTCCTGTTATATTACTTACAGCCAAAACAAATAATAAAGCAAAAATAGAAGGTTATGTAAAAGGAGCCGATATGTATATAGATAAGCCATTCTCTATAGAGGTATTACAAGCTCAAATTGCAAATCTACTGGAGAGTAGAGAAACATTGAGGGAGTCTTTTATGAATAATCCTTTTATAGGTGCTGTTACAGTTGCAGTGACACAATCTGATGTGGCATTTATTAATAAATTAAATGTTATTATACAAGATAATATTTCTGACTCTGCTTTTAATGTCGAAGATATGGCAGAGCAATTCAATATGAGTAGAGCAAGTTTCTATCGTAAGATTAGAGGAGTTTTAGACTTAACTCCAAATGAATATATCCGTATTGAAAGACTAAAAAAAGGTGCACAACTTCTTAAAGAAAGAAATTATAAAGTAAACGAAATATGCTATATGATTGGATTTAACTCTCCTTCATATTTTGCTAAGTGTTTTCAACAACAGTTTGGGGTTTTACCTAAAGACTTTCAAGATAAATAGATGGTTGGGATAAAAGTTGCATCATTTGATTCATATTTCACAATAGATTAAATATATAACATGTATTTTTGCATAACAAGAATTCAACATGCTGCATTTCAAATATATCTTATAATGAAAAAAAGCGTAATCCTTTTTATGATGGCTTGTTTGTCGTTTACCCTTTCGGCACAATGGCAACCTGCTGGTAGTAGAATTAAAACAAAGTGGGCATCTCAAATTGATGTAAATAATGTATTGCCCGAATATCCCCGTCCTATTATGAAACGTGCAGAATGGCAAAACTTAAACGGTTTATGGAATTACGCCATTCTTCCTGTTGGACAAAAAGAGCCAACAAAATATGACGGACAAATATTAGTCCCTTTCGCAGTTGAATCAAGTCTTTCTGGCACACAAAAAGAGGTGACAGACGAATATGTGAAGTATGCAGAAGAATTCAAACAACTCATTCGTCAAGGATTCTCGGCAGCAATATATACACAAACCACAGATGTTGAAATAGAAGTGAATGGGTTGATGACCTATGATAGGGAAATTATCAAGGTAGATGAATCTCAAGTGAGAAAAATTAATCAAGAAATATGCAATATACTCAAAGATTAATATTCTGTTTATTCTTTATCATCCTTATTTCTTGTCAAAATGAGGATGATAAAAAGAAATCGAATGGATATTATATAAAATGGAACGACAAAACTTTCACATGCATTGGTAAAGAGGGTTATAATCCAAGAAAGCATAGAATAATTGATAACTCTCTACTTATATTGTACGAAAACGGCAAAGGAAATATTGTATCTAAAAGAAGTATAGATGAGGGGGTTTCATGGAGTGAAGCTAAGATTATATATAAAAGTTATGTATACGAAAATCAAGGTAAATCAACTAAAATAAATATAGCTAATCCAGAATTCATTCAATTAAGTAATGGAGATATAGTTGCTGGATTTAATCTGAGACCAGCAACTAATGGCATTCACCCTTTTTCTATTGCAGTGAAGCGTAGCACTGATAACGGTTGTACTTGGGGAATAGAGCAAGTCATATATGAGGCACATCCCCGATTCAATGATGGATGTTGGGAGCCTTCATTTCTTACTTTACCTGACGGCACATTACATCTTTATTTTGCAAATGAGTATCCTTACACAGAATCAGATGAACAAGAGATTTCTATGCTTTCATCTATCGATAATGGTGTATCGTGGACAAAGGAAGCTAAAACCGTTAGCTTTAGAGAAAATCATAGAGATGGTATGCCAGTTGCTATCTTGGATGAGGATAATATTGTAATTGCTATTGAAGACAATGTTTCAGGTCAATTTCAGCCTTATATTATTAGTGGAAGCATAAACGATAATTGGACTACTTGCATATCAGGTGCGTCTCAAAAAAGATACAATGCATTAAGCACCCCATTATCTGAAAACGTCTATGCAGGTGCACCTTATCTTATCAAGACGGATATTGGAGTATATTTATTATCTTATCAAACAACTAAAAACAGGACTAATAACTGGGCGAAATCGACCATGGAGGTTGTTATAAGCGAAACCGCAAATAACTTTAAGAATCCATCTCAACCATTTAATGTACCTTTAAACAAAGAGGCTAAATGGAATTCTTTAACTGATTTAGGTAAGGGGGAAATTGCTGCTCTGTCATCTACTAATTTCCAATCTGAAAAAGTAGGTGTCTGGATTATAAAAGGTCAAATTATAAAGAAATAATGATTTGACCTAAATTGAGCGATTACCAAAGTCGACTGGAGGTTTCATTTTGAAAAAGATTTTTTTATTTCAAAATCCAGTCTAATCTTGAGAAACTATGATGTGAAAATAATGTTTTGACTTACTATGTGAATTTGCAAATTAAATATTTTGGTGCGCGGGGCATATCTATTCCATTACCATTAAGTTCACCACACTATTTGTGGTGAGCATAAAAATTAATAACTTTAAACCTCTTATTGAAAAAGCTCATATAAAGCAAGAGTTTAGTTATATAGTAGGTTTATTTTCTCCTTTTCTTTGTTCTCCTAACTATGAAATAAGTGTCAATGTTCTTGGTAATTATTATAATTATAGAAAGACAATTATTATGCAATAATTAGATTGTTGGAGCAGGATTAGATGAGAATGCCAGTCAAATGGCTAGCACTGTCAGTTTCAAAAAATGACTAAATGAAAAATGAATAAGGAGGTAAATAGAATGAAAAAGAATTTTAATCGAAGAGATTTTATCAAAACCACCTCTGCTATTAGCGCAGGACTTGCACTGGGTTTGCCTACAGCTTCTTGCACATTAGGTGGTCGAAAAACCTTTGCGAGCAAATGGCAGGGAGTACCTAATTTAGTCAATGATACTGCAAGGACAAGTAAAACGATTGGCTCAGTCTTGAGAGAATCGCTTCCAGCAGAAGAACTCAGCTTTTCTCAAAATGCTTCGGAGTTAGTCATTAGTGGTCCTACGTTCACTTATTGCATCAAGAAAGCAACTGGTGTTATTAATTCTTTTCGTGTCGTTCGTGAAGGTCAGGAAGTTATCACAACCAACAACCCAGTCGATATATTGATTGATCAATATCAACTGAGTTCCATATTGAATTCCTGCAAACTGAAAATTATCAAGAACGGAAAGGATAAGATTGTTATAGAAACAAAGGGGATTCTTCATGACCCCAAGCAAAGAGGTCCCAAAATAGACTACACTGTTTTATACACTTTTTTTAATGATGGGGTGGTAGTTTTGACGGTAAAGTTGCTTCCAAGAGCAGACCTACATGTAGAAAACGCCATCGTGTATCGCCTTCCCGCTCAAGGTCAGTTTAGCAATTACATCCATAAGTGTAGAGATGAGCATGGAGGTAGTGCTGAGCGTGGCAAGCTACCTGAATCAGGCAGTGCAGTTCAGCTGAGCACACTGACTTCCTGCTTGAGCGTGTTTAGTCCTACGACAGC
>JAQVZQ010000175.1 GCA_028708095.1 Dysgonamonadaceae bacterium | reverse complement strand
GTTTTTGCTGTGTAATTATTTTTTTTATAGTTTAAACGGATAAATAAGTAAATGACGAATACGTTGGTTATAAATCAGAATATAGGAAACACAATTTAAAAAATGAGTAAAACAAATAACATTGGATATGTCGCTTTTCTGTCGATTGTTGCAGCTTTAGGAGGTTTCCTATTTGGCTATGATACAGCAGTAATTTCGGGAACCATATCAAAAGTAGCAGGACAATTTGAGCTAAACACCCTGCAAAGCGGTTGGTATGTTGGAAGTGCTCTCGTTGGTTCAATTATGGGAGTTATGGCTGCCGGAGCGATGAGTGATAAAATTGGACGGAAAAAAACAATGCTAATTTCAGCAACACTTTTCACAATATCAGCAATTGGTTGTGCTTTATCAGGCAACTGGGATCAACTTGTAATTTTTAGAATTATAGGTGGTATTGGTATTGGAATTGTTTCTATTGTTTGCCCAATTTATATATCTGAAGTATCCGTAGCATCACATCGCGGTCGCATGGTGTCACTTTATCAATTGGCTATAACCATCGGTTTTCTTGGTGCATACTTAATGAACTACTATTTGCTGAATCTTTCATCCACATTTTCATCGTCAAGCCTTCTATTAACACAAATATTAGGAACCGAAGTGTGGCGAGGAATGTTAGGAGCTGAAGCTTTTCCTGCAATCGTTTTTTTTATGATTATCTTTTTGATTCCGGAAAGTCCACGTTGGCTAATAACTAAAGGAAAAGAGTCGGGTGCACGAAAAACATTCGATCTTATCTATAGAGATAAAGCAAAAGTGAACTTTCAAATAAATGAGACTAAGCAAATGTTGCAATCTGAAGAGAAAGCAAATTGGAAACTGCTCTTCCAACCAAATACATTCAGAATTGTGCTAATTGGAGCTGCAATTGCTATTCTTGGACAGTTTATGGGTGTAAATGCGGTATTATATTATGGCCCAACCATTTTTGAGTCGAGTGGATTATCAAGTGGTGACTCACTGTTTTATCAATCTCTGATTGGAATTGTAAATATGGGTACAACCATATTGGCACTACTTATAATTGATAAAGTTGGTCGTAAAAAACTGGTTTATTTTGGTGTCTCTGGTATGATTGTGTCACTTTTAGCAATTGGTGTTTATTTCATGAAAGGTGAAGCATGGGGTGTATCTAATACTTTCCTATTAGTCTTTTTTCTATTGTATATGTTTTTTACAGCTGGATCAATCAGTGCTGTTATATTTGTTTTCTTATCGGAGATGTATCCTACTAAGATACGTGGATTAGCCATGTCTGTAGCAGGATTATCACTTTGGATAGGAACCTATTTAATAGGTCAACTCACACCTTGGATGCTGGAAAATCTAACTTCAGCAGGCACTTTCTTCCTATTTGCTGGAATGTGTATACCTTATATGTTGATTGTATGGAAACTGATGCCCGAGACAGCTGGGAAATCGCTTGAAGATATAGAGAGATTTTGGCTTAAACAAAAACCAATTTTAAAGTAATTAGAAATATGGATATTAATAAACTCAAAAAACAATATAAATCAGAGCTTCTCGATAATGTAGTTCCATTTTGGTTAAACAAATCACAAGATAAGGAATTTGGTGGTTATTTCACTTGTCTTAGAGGCAATGGAGATGTATTTGACACCGATAAATTTATTTGGTTACAAGCACGACAAGTTTGGATGTTTTCTATGCTTTACAATAAAGTGGAAAAACGTCAAGACTGGTTAGATTGTGCTCTACAAGGTGCAGAGTTTCTGAAAAAATACGGACACGATGGTAATTATAATTGGTATTTTTCGTTAGACAGAAAGGGAAATCCTCTTATAGAGCCTTACAATATATTTTCATACACATTTGCAGCAATGGCTTTTGGCCAATTAAGTTTAGCCGCAAACAATGAAGTATATGCACAAATTGCAAAGCAAACTTTTGATGTGATTCTTTCTCGTAGAGACAACCCAAAAGCAAAGTGGAATAAAGCATATGCTGGAACACGCGACCTTAAAAACTTTGCCCTACCAATGATTCTTTCTAACCTTTCGTTAGAAATTGAACACCTTATTGACAAACAATTTTTACAACAAACAATTGATGAGTGCATTCATGAAGTGATGAATGTGTTTCGTCGTCCAGAATTGGGAGGAATAATTGTAGAGAATGTAAATTTAGACGGGAGCTTATCTGATTCATTTGATGGGAGATTGATTAACCCAGGGCATGGTATTGAAGCCATGTGGTTCATTATGGATTTAGGAGAACGTCTTAATCGTCCCGAATTAATTGAGGAAGCAATAAAAACAACACTTACCATTATTGAGTATGGCTGGGACAAAGAGTATGGCGGTATTTTTTACTTTATGGATCGTCTTGGTCATCCAACACAACAATTGGAGTGGGATCAGAAATTATGGTGGGTACATATTGAAACAATGATTTCGCTACTTAAAGGATACCAACATACAGGATCGAAAGAGTGCCTTAAGTGGTATCAGAAAGTTCATGACTACACGTGGAATCACTTTAAGGATTCTAATAACCCAGAATGGTATGGTTATCTCAACCGCCAAGGCGAAGTTTTGTTTGACCTAAAAGGTGGGAAATGGAAGGGATGTTTCCATGTTCCAAGAGGAATGTATCAATGCTGGCAAACATTAGAGAAGATTGAAGAATTGGGATTATAAAAAACGGAGACTTTAAAACATAGTTACTTATCTCATTTCATTTAAATAAAAGTATTATTTCAAATATTTTTGTTTTAGATGAACACACCATACCAATATTACGTTTAAAAATATGAGCTTTTTTGAAAGCAAGGGTTGATAGCTCACAATTTCCCTAATTTTACAATACATACAATTGTAATAGGTGTATAAATCAGCAATAGATTGCGTTAATTGAATATGTGCTTTTATCATAGTGAGGGCATGTTTAGTATAAAATATTTACCAAAATAATTAATTGACAAGAAGAATATGAAACGATATTATTATTTACTATTACTTTTATTTTTACAAATAAACATCTTCAATGCTTTTAACTTGAACGCTCAAGATACTACAGATAATTCTAAGGTTTTCAAAGCAGGTGCTGCAACTAGTAATATTACTCCTCATCTAGGAGATTTTATAATAGGAAACTTTGGAACACCTGAAGCTACTTATATACATGATGAAATACATGCACGAAGTCTTGCTTTAGACAATGGAGAAAATAGATTGATTTTCATAATTGTTGAGTTATTAGGTTTGAATCAAAATTTAATTGACGATGTAAAGAAAAATATTGAAGAAAAAACTAATGTTTCTCCTAATAATATTTTAATCTCAGCTGTTCATAATCATTCGGCCACAAGTGCTCAGAGCAGCCAAGATATTAGAGATACATGGAGGGCTTTTAGTGAACCTTATGATGATTATCAGAAATTTGTAATCAAAAGACTTACAGATGTTGCAATTATTGCTTTAGAAAATTTAGAACCAGCAAAAATTGGCTGGGGAGTTGGAAATGTTCCTGAACATGTTTTTGTTCGCCGATGGATAATGAAAGAACCAGTGATAAATCCTTTTGGTGAATTAGATAAAGTGGTAATGAATCCAGGTCGTAATCGTGAAAAGATTAAACCTGCTAGTGAACCAGACCCTGAAGTCTCATTTATATCTGTTAAAGCAAAAGATGGCCGACCTATTGCATTATTAGCTAACTATTCACTTCATTATGTAGGTGGCGTTCCTAATAATCATATATCAGGAGATTACTTTGCAGCCTTTGCTGATCGGATTCAAGAGTTGCTTTTAGCAGATCGTCAACACCCACCTTTTGTAGGAATATTGTCTAATGGCACTTCAGGTAACGTCAATAATATTAATTTCGCAATCCCAGCAGTGAAAGTTGAACCATATTCAAGAATTAAAATTGTTTCAAACGATTTAGCTCAAGAGGTTTTTCGTGTAGAAAAGAATATTGAGTATCATGACTGGGTATCTTTGGATGCTAAATGCGAAAAACTAAAGCTTAAAGTAAGAAAACCTGATGAGAAGACTTTATTACGTGCTAAAGAAATATTAAACAGACCTGATACAGTAAAGCCATTACATAGTTTAGAAAAAGCATATGCTGAGAGATCTTTTCGTATAATGGAGTGGCCTGATTACATCGATATTCCTCTACAAGCATTTAAAATAGGCGATCTTGGTGTAAGTGGAGTTCCTTTTGAAGTGTTTTCTGAAACGGGGATGGAGATTAAGGAAAAGAGTCCATTCAAAAAAACTTTTACAATTGAATTAGCAAATGGATATTATGGATATCTGCCAACACCAGAACAACACGAACTGGGAGGGTATGAAACTTGGTATAATACAAATAAAGTTGAAAAGCAGGCATCTGTAAAAATAGTTGCGAAATTGATGAATTTATTCCATGAACTTAGAGTAAAAGAATAAGGATATTGTGAAATGAAGTAATAGTTGATAATTGAGTCTTTTTATTGAAATAAGTCTTTTTATAAATAAAAGTTACCTGTAGAAATTCAGGTAACTTTTTTATTTTAAATTTATCAGATTGTAATAAGCTTATGTTTTTAGCTACAAATTTTATTTTGAGTTTTGTTATATACATATTAAGTTTCTATATTTGGAATAGAAATAATAGAGTGCGAAATTTTCACTTTAATCATGATTGCGGACAGCATAAGTTACAGCTTATTTTCAAGTTTATGAACTTAACACTTAAGAATTAATTAAAAAAGTGGTCATTTATTTCATCAATAAATACTATATCAAATGATATGTTTGATTAATTATAAATAAACAATAAACTTTTATGCCTAATAGAAGAGATTTTCTTAAAAAGATGGCTGTAGCTAGTATGGCAAGTACTATGCCTTCAGCTCTTATTTCAAAACATTCCATTAAATCACCTTCCAAAATCTCTAATGATTTAATATGGGCAAACTTATTGCATCTTAGTTATAACATGTGGGAAGATGTTGTGCCAGAAAGATATCAAGAACCTTATGAGCAATTCAATAGCAAGTGTAATGATGCAAGGATGTGGGCACACTCGTATAGGCCAGAACTTACATTCGATGAACCTACATGGAATCATTTATTAGATGATATGGCCGCTGCTGGAATGAATATGGTTGTTATTGATCTTGGAGATGGTGTGCAATATGATAGCCATCCCGAAATCGCTGTTAAAAATGCTTGGACACCTTATAAGTTGCGAAAAGAACTTAGTAAGATGAGAGAGATGGGATTAGAACCTATACCTAAGCTAAATTTTGCAACAACCCACGGTGCATGGATGGGAGAATATTCACGAATGGTATCATCCAAAAAATACTATGCCTTTTGTAGTAATATAATTTCAGAGGTGATAGAATTATTTGATAATCCTCGTTTTTTTCATTTAGGAATGGATGAAGAATCAGTTAAACATCAAGTAAGATTGCACTACGCTGTTATGCGTCAACATGATTTGTGGTGGCACGATTTACATTTTCTTGTTGATGAGGTTGAGAAAAAAGGAGTTCGTTCATGGGTTTGGTCTGACCCTGCATGGTTAGATCCTGAGACTTTTTTGAAGAAAATGCCAAAATCAGTACTTCAAAGTAACTGGTATTATAACGAGAGTTTTGATATGAGCACATTGAACGATCATTTGAAAAAATGTGTTCAACTCTATACAGATCTTGAATCACATGGTTATGACCAAGTACCTACAGGTAGCAATCATTATAATAAGACAAATATGGAGTCAACCGTAGAGTATTGTAAAAGAATAATTGATCCGAAGCGTTTATATGGGTTTATGACAGCTCCTTGGAGACCGACTTTAGCACCTTGCTTTAAAAGACATCAAGAAGCAGTTGAACAAGTTGGCAGTGCCATAAAGAAATTCAAAACATTGTAACAGGTTTAAGCCATAATAACTTCAATCAGTTGCTTGTGTTTTTTTATTTCCTAAATTAGAAAGAAGAGAGTTTTCAATAAAGAGATTTTTAGCTTTATACATTAATCAACTATGTTTTAAATTAATCGTTTTTACAAAACAAATGGAATAATCCAATTACATTCAATTTAATATTTTATAAAAAAGCTTGTATGACAAACAGAAGAGATTTTCTTAAAAAGATGGCTGTAGCAGGTATGGCGAGTACTATACCTTCAGCTCTTATATCAAAACAATCCATTAAATCACCTTCTAAAATCCCTGATGATTTTATATGGGCGAATTTATTACATCTTAGTTATAACATGTGGGAAGATGTTGTGCCTGAGAAATATCAAATACCCTATGAGCAATCCAATAGCACCTGTAATGAAGCAAGGATGTGGTCACACAAATATAGACCAGAACTTACATTCGATCAACTTGCTTGGGACCAATTATTAAAAGATATGGTTGCTGCTGGAATGAATATGGTTATCATTGATCTTGGTGATGGAGTGCTTTATGATAGTCATCCCGAAATTGCTGTAAAAAATGCTTGGACAACATATAAATTGAGGAAGGAGCTTAGTAAAATGAGGGAAATGGGTTTAGAACCTATCCCAAAGCTTAATTTTGCTACTACACATGGTGCATGGATGGGAGAATATGCACGAATGGTTTCAACCCAAAAATATTATTCTTTTTGCCGTAATCTTATTGAAGAGGTGATAGAACTATTTGATAATCCTCGATTTTTTCATTTAGGAATGGATGAAGAGACAGCTCAGAATCAAACAAGTCTGCATTATGCTGTAATGCGTCAACATGATTTGTGGTGGCATGACTTACATTATCTTGTTGATGAAGTAGAGAAAAGAGGAGTGCGTTCATGGATATGGTCAGATGGTGCATGGTCGAATCCAGAACTGTTTTTAAAAAAAATGCCGAAATCAGTACTTCAAAGTAATTGGTATTATAGAGATGGTTTTGATTTGAGTAAACTTACTGGTGATTCTAAAATCGCCGTTCAACTCTATAGTGATTTAGAGGCACATGGTTTTGACCAAGTACCTACTGGCAGCAATCATTACAATAATACAAATATGGAGTCTACAGTAGAGTATTGTAAAGGAGTAATTGATCCTAAGCGTTTATTTGGGTTTATGACTGCACCTTGGCGTCCTACATTGTCACCTTGCTTAGAAAGGCACCAAGAAGCAATTCGACAAGTAGCTAGATCAATAAAAAAATTCTAATCTCTTATAAATATCACACTAAACCTTTTTATTTGTATATATTAAGTAGTATTTGTCTTGAAAACTGCTGCTTTTAGAATCTTGATAAAAAAATGTTTTCGAAGTTTTTGAAATTAAGGAACTGACGAACGAAGTAAGAGAGACAAAGCTCGCATTGACTATCTTTTACAAGAAGAAAAAAGACAAGGTTAAATTAAATAACAAAAAATGAGAATAATACTGGTTATTCTCATTTTTGAAGTAGGAGATGCTTCGCTAAGTGATTGATGAAGTTTTATTTGTCATATACTTAATAACTTATTCCGCAAATATGGTTTTCAGCAAAACCATGATAAAAAAATGAATTCCACTGCCTTAAATGAACGGAATTTTATGATGTTTGCAGTTTTTTAATTTTTGATGCGAGCGAAGCGGAATTAAACTTCAAATTCAGAACTCCTACCCTAACACAATCTACATTGTCGTGATTTTGAAGTTCATCATCAAATTTGTATTTGGGTACTTCGTTTCAGTATTGTTAATTTGCTCCAAAACATTTTCGAGAGCGCTATT
>JAQVZQ010000174.1 GCA_028708095.1 Dysgonamonadaceae bacterium | reverse complement strand
TATTGGATTAACTATCCTTATTTCAATATTTTTATTAATGGTAAAAAACTATCATTTTAATCTTTAATTAGAAATAGTTAAGAAACGGAATACTTGGTTCATTCCGAAGATTTAACTCATAGATTTAAAATAAAAGTAATTGAGTGGAATTTTGACATAAAGAAAAAAACGTATCTATGCAATAAACAAGGAATTCCATTTCGAGAAATTAATCTCGGTATTCGTTCATCTATTCCAATTTCAATATTTATTCAATCAATATATATTGAATCATTACATCGAGATAACAAAATCGATGTACAAGAGTTTGATGAAATAATGGCTGATGTCATAAATGAATCCAAAAAATTTGCACGTGAATATACTAGAAAACGAATGCATTTTTACTCATCTGAATTTATAACAGAACTAAAACAACAAGGTATATATCCGTACAAAGAAAAAGCTGATAATATCATCGAAGAAAGTAAAAGGCAAGTCTTCGATATTGTCGCATTACAAGTCAATGAATTTTTACCAGATTTTGATAATCAAGATTTAAAAAGTAAGAAATTCACTCTAACATTAATTAAGGAGGCTCTTGAAAATGATTCTCATAATTTACAAAAAATTCTTATTGAGGTAATCGAACTTCCTAAAGAAAAAAGAGAAGAGTTAGTAGAAATTTTAGAAGAATCATCATTATCTACGGTCATTGATACAATGACTGAGATTAAAAATAGATTAATGTTTTTAAATGCTCTAGAAGAATTAATTTACAATAGAGAATTAAATAAAAATGTTCTTGAAAGAAAGCACTTACATAAAATAATTGCTAAAGAGACTTGGGTATTTGGTGACGAATATACATACGGTGTTGATGATTTAACACTAAAAAACGTTTTGAAATCATATCTAAAAGACCATCTTAATAGAGATGACTTCGAAGAAGTAATAAATTCGGAAGACAATTCCAATTTAGAAACTATTCCTGATGTATGTTTATGGCAACAATTCAGCTTGGGAAGTTCGGGCAAAGAAAATTTAATTATTGAATTGAAAAGACCTAGCTTAAATGCGGGATTTACTGAAAAATCTCAAATCGAAGGTTATGCAACAGCTGTGTCTAGAGATAACAGATTTCCGAAGGAAAAAACAAAATGGAAATTTATTCTTTTAACGAAAGACGTTAAAAATGAAATAGAACCACTTCTATCACAAAAAAACAGAAAGTATGGACATATACACGAAGGTGAAAACTTCGATGTATATATTTTATCTTGGGGTAATGTCATTAGCGAAGCTAGACAACGTTTAGAGTTTATAAAAGAGAAACTTAATTTGAATCTAATGGATAACGAAAAAAATCTTGAGTTTTTACGAAAAAAATATTCTGAATATTTACCTGAATCACTCTGAAAAAACAGCCCTTGCACAATAAAAAAATTGGCAAGAGTGGCAGAACGTCTTCGATTGAACGTTTAAGTGAAATTAAAGTTTCTGCTTCAATTGAGGTTCTCGGTAAAAATGCCACCCTCGCAATTTTCAACCCGTTAAACTTAATCAAAAAAAACCTTTTGGCAAAGTAGCTTCTATATTTAAGGAGTTTGTATAAGAGGATGAGATCACATTTATTGATTCATCCTCTTTAAATTATTTACCCAAAAGATATACTACAATCTACCCATTCAACCTTTTACTCTCACTAAAATTCTCTGACAAACCCTGAATATACTCACTATTTCTCAGCCATCCACTGCCACCTTCCGCCATGCAAAGCCACTTTCAAAAACCTATTCATTTTGCTTTTATATTTGTCGTTATAAAATATAAATCAGCAATTTATGAAAAGAAAAATTTACGTTTTATCAGCTGTTCTGTTTGCAGCAGTATCAACTTTTGCCCAAGGCAATGGCATTGGCGGTATTACCGAAGCTACCAACATGGTAACCTCCTATTTTGATCCTGGTACAAAACTTATTTATGCCATTGGGGCAGTAGTAGGATTGATTGGAGGAATCAAAGTTTACAACAAGTTCAGTTCCGGCGACCCCGACACAGGAAAAACAGCTGCAAGCTGGTTTGGAGCCTGTATATTTCTGATAGTTGCCGCTACCATTTTACGTTCATTCTTTTTGTAGTAAAAAAATGGCAGCATATCCAATCAATAAAGGCATCAACAGACCGGTTGAGTTCAAAGGATTGAAAAGTCAATACCTTTTCATTTTTGCAGGTGGACTTTTAGCTGTATTTGTTCTCTTTGCCATTATGTATATCATAGGAATCAACCAATGGATATGTATTGGCTTTGTATTGGTAGCCGCTTCTTTGCTTGTTTTTGGAACATTCAAAATGAATGAAAAATATGGCACCCACGGATTGATGAAATGGACAGCACGGTTGAATCATCCCCGATATATAATCAACCGCAAAGCAATCATACACCTGTTCGACCACAAAACAAAAAGGATCAGATATGAAAAATAAATTGAAAGCATCCACTCTGGAAAGCAAATTCCCGATACTTGCTGTTGAACATGACTGTATCATCAGTAAGGATGCAGATATAACAGTAGCATATAGCGTAGAACTTCCCGAGATATTCACTGTTTCGGCAGATGAATATCAAGCCATACATGCAGCTTGGCATAAGGCAGTTAAAGTACTTCCAAACTACTCTATCGTGCATAAGCAAGATTGGTTCATCAAAGAAAATTACAAACCCGACACTCAAAAAGACGAATTGAGTTTTTTGAGTCGAAACTTTGAGCGACATTTCAATGAAAGACCCTTTCTCAATCACACTTGCTATCTTTTTCTAACCAAGACATCCAAAGATAAGAGCCGCATGCAAAGCAACTTCTCTACGCTTTGCAGAGGCAATATTATCCCAAAGGATATTCAGGATAGAGAAAACATAGGCAGATTCTTGGAAGCTACCGAGCAGTTCGAGCGTATTATTAATGATTCAGAACTAATCAAGCTCAACCAATTAACTCAGACTGATATAACAGGAACCAGTGAGAAAGCGGGTATTATTGAAAAGTACTTCTCTTTATCGCAAACTGATACAACCACCTTAAAAGATATCCATCTGAAACCCGAAGAGATGAAAATTGGTGATCAAATCATGTGTTTGCATACCCTTTCTGATGTTGATGATTTACCGGGAACGGTAGCTACCGATTCACGTTACGAAAGACTCTCCACCGATAGGAGTGACAGCCGTTTATCTTTTGCTGCACCGGTGGGTGTATTGCTCTCCTGCAACCATATCTATAATCAGTATCTCTTTATTGACAATCACACCGAAAACCTGAAGCAGTTTGAAAAGCAAGCCCGAAACATGCATTCGCTTTCAAGGTATAGTCGTGCCAATCAGGTTAACAAAAAGTGGATAGAAGAGTATCTGAATGAAGCCCACAGTTTAGGGCTGACCTCCATCCGTTGCCACTGCAATGTGATGGCATGGTCGGACAACAGATCAGAACTAAAATATATCAAAAATGATGTGGGCAGTCAATTGGCCTTGATGGAGTGCAAGCCACGCCACAACACAGTAGATACGCCTACCCTATATTGGGCAGGAATACCGGGTAATGCGGCAGACTTTCCGTCGGAAGAGTCTTTTTATACTTTTATTGAACAGGCATTGTGTTTCTTTACCCAAGAAACCAATTATAAATCCTCACTTTCACCCTTTGGAATCAAAATGGTTGACCGATTAACAGGCAAACCCCTACATCTGGATATTTCAGATTTACCCATGGAGAAAGGAATAATCGACAATCGCAACAAATTTATATTGGGACCATCAGGTTCAGGCAAGTCCTTTTTTACAAACCACATGGTAAGACAATATTATGAACAGGGAAGCCATGTATTAATGGTCGATACCGGTAATAGCTATTTAGGGTTATGTGAATTGATTAACCGCAGAACAAAAGGAAAAGATGGAGTTTATTTCACTTATACCGAAGAGAATCCGATTGCTTTTAATCCATTTTATACCGAGGACAACTATTTTGATATTGAAAAAAGAGAATCCATCAAAACGCTTATCACAACACTTTGGAAAAAAGATGACGAACCGCCTTCAAGGTCAGAAGAGGTGGCACTCTCCAATGCGGTGAACCTTTACATTCAAAAAATCAGAACAGGAGTCAAACCATCTTTCAACACATTCTATGAATTTATAAAAGGAGAATACAGAGAGATACTGGAAGAAAAAAAGGTTAGAGAAAAAGATTTTGACTTGGCTAATTTTCTCAATGTATTAGAACCCTACTACAAAGGTGGTGAATATGATTTTCTTTTAAACTCCACCAAGGAGATTGACCTGCTCTCCAAACGCTTCATAGTCTTTGAATTAGATAACATCAAAGATCATAAAATTCTTTTTCCGATTGTAACCATCATCATTATGGAGGTCTTTATCGGCAAGATGCGCAGGCTGCAAGGCGTAAGGAAATTGATTTTAATTGAAGAAGCCTGGAAAGCCATTGCAAAAGAAGGAATGGCTGAATATATCAAATATCTTTTCAAAACGGTACGTAAATATTTCGGAGAAGCTATCGTTGTAACGCAAGAAGTGGACGACATCATCTCTTCTGATATTGTTAAGGAATCCATTATCAATAACAGTGACTGTAAAATTCTTTTAGACCAGCGGAAATACATGAATAAATTTGATGAGATTCAAAACCTGTTGGGCTTATCAGAAAAGGAAAAGTCTCAAATTCTGTCCATCAATCTGTCCAATCACCCTAAGCGTAAGTATAAAGAGGTATGGATTGGACTGGGCGGAAGACAATCAGCAGTCTATGCTACCGAGGTCAGTCTGGAAGAATATTACACCTATACCACCGAAGAGCGTGAAAAGCTTGAGCTGTTTCAGCGATCTAAACAGCTGAACGGAGATTTGGAGGCAGCTATCAAACAGCTGGCAACCGAAAAAAGAGTTCAAAATAAAAACAGCTAATCATCAAACCATACAGAAATGAGAATAAAAACAATCCTCACACTCATTGTGATAGTACTATTTGCAAAAAGTGCAAATGCACAATTTGCAGTTATCGATCCCAGCAACATCGCCCAAAGTATTGTAAATACAACCAAAGAGATTGCACAGGCATCAAAAACAGTAAGCAACACCTTAGACACCTTTAAGGAAACAAGAAAAGTTTACGAACAAGGAAAAGAGTATTATGATGCGCTCAAATCTGTCAATCACCTGGTTAAAGATGCAAGGAAAGTACAAAAGACACTCTTGTTATTGGGTGAAATCACCGACATCTATGTCAATAATTTTCAGTTGATGCTTTCAGATAACAACTTCAGGTCGGATGAATTAAATGCTATCGCTCATGGCTATGCCAAACTATTAGATGAAAGTGCAGATGTACTGTCAGAGTTGAAAAACATCGTCAATATCAACGGACTTTCAATGACCGATGCAGAAAGGATGGAACGAATTGATAAAGCTTATGAATCCATTTCCAACTATCGAAATCTGGTGTCTTATTATACCCGTAAGAACATATCGGTATCCTATTTGAGAGCTAAAAAGATCAATGATACAGACCGTGTCATTGCGCTGTATGGAACTGTAGGTGATAAATATTGGTAAATATGATACTACTTGCCATTGATTTTGGAAACCTGCATGAGATATTAAGAAACCTCTATCAAGAGATGATGCCCCTTTGCAGCAGCATGACCGGAGTTGCTAAGGGATTAGCAGGATTGGGAGCACTCTTTTATATCGCTTCAAGGGTTTGGCAGGCACTTTCCAGAGCCGAACCTATTGATGTATATCCATTGTTAAGACCCTTTGCAATCGGTATTTGCATTATGTTCTTTCCGACAATCGTCTTAGGAACACTTAACAGCGTCATGTCACCCATTGTAAAGGGAACACATCAGATCTTAGAAGGACAAACCTTTGATATGAATGAGTACCGTCAGCAAAAAGATAAATTGGAATATGAAGCTATGCTTCGCAATCCTGAAACAGCCTTTTTGGTTTCTAATGAAGAATTTGATAAACAACTGGATGACTTGGGCTGGTCACCGTCAGACTTAGTCACCATGATGGGTATGTATGTGGAGCGTGGTATGTATAACGTGAAAAAATCAGTCAGAGACTCTTTTCGTGAAATCTTAGAAATACTATTCAGTGCATCTGCTTTGGTTATTGACACCCTCAGGACATTCAACCTGATTGTGTTATCAATACTTGGACCGATTTCATTTGCACTATCTGTTTATGATGGATTTCAAGCTACGCTTACACAATGGCTGACAAGATACATCAGTATTTATCTGTGGCTACCGGTTTCAGATCTCTTTAGTTCGATATTGGCACGGATTCAAGTACTGATGCTTAAACAAGATATTGATGCATTAGCCGATCCTGGGTTTATTCCTGATGGTTCAAATACGGTTTATATCATATTCATGATTTTAGGTATTATCGGATATTTTACTGTACCCACTGTAGCTAACTGGATCATTCAGGCAGGTGGAGTAACAGGCATGAACAGAAGTATAAGCAGAGTAGCTACAGTAGGCGGAAGCATTGCAGGCGGTGTTGCCGGTGCAACTGCAGGAAACATCTCAGGAAAACTCATTAAAAAGTAAATCAATTTATGGAATTCAAATCATTAAACAACATTGAGAGTGGATTTAGAAAGATAAGACTCTTCGGAATAATTTTCATTTTGATGAGCACAGTCATTGTTGCTTATTCACTTTGGAAATCCTATCAATTTGCAGAAAAACAACGAGAAAAGATTTATGTATTGGACGAAGGGAAATCATTGATGTTGGCGCTCTCACAAGACCTTTCACAAAACCGACCGGTTGAAGCCAGAGAGCATGTTAAAAGATTTCATGAGCTGTTCTATACTCTGTCGCCCGACAAAAGTGCAATCGAATCCAACATTCAACGCTCATTTTTTCTTGCTGATAAGAGTGCTTTTATTCATTACAAAAACCTTGCTGAAAATGGATATTATAACAGAATAATCTCGGGCAACATCATTCAAAACATCGATATTGACAGTATCGCCTGCAACTTTGAAAGCTACCCCTATAATGTTCTTACTTATGCAAGACAAACCATTATTCGGGAAAGCAATATCACAGAAAGAAGTTTAATCACAAAGTGCAGACTATTAAACTCCGTCAGGAGTGATAACAACCCCCACGGCTTCACCATTGAAGCATTTGAGATTATTGAAAACAAAGATTTACAAGTATTCAAACGATAAAGCTATGACAAAAATAAAACTTAAAGAACAAATCAAACAAGCAGACAAAAAACTTCAGGCAAGCTGCCAAAAGATACCTCACAAAAGTCGCATCATCATTATAGTCATATTTTTGGTGAGTTGCGGGTTATTCTCACTCTATCAGGTTGTATCTTCATTTTATTTGAAAAGCAAAACAGAGCAAGATCGAACACCGGTACATGAAGTTCCCATTTCTTCGGATAATTATAATGAGGAAAAAGTCAATAGCCAAAATAACTACAATTATGGAACAGCAACAAGAGAATAAGAAATCAGACAACAAAGAGCAAAAAGGAAAAAGAGAACTTACGCCGCAAGAATTGCTGCAAAGAAAAAAATTGATCATTTTTCCAATTATGATACTCGCTTTTATCGGGAGTCTGTGGCTGATATTTGCTCCATCTCAAAAAAGAGAAGAAACGGACGGTACTGGCGGTTTTAATGCTGAATTACCATTACCAGGTAAAGATGAAATAGTTAGTGATAAAAAGCAGGCATACGAGCAAG
>JAQVZQ010000173.1 GCA_028708095.1 Dysgonamonadaceae bacterium | reverse complement strand
TTCATGGGAAATCATGCTTAAATATAAAGGTGTAAAAAGAACTATAACTAAGCTTTTTTTAAAAACATTGTTTCCCAAACCCAAATATGTTTTTTATCTATACTGCCCAGTAGAAATATCACTTTCCAGGAAAAACGATATCGAGAGTATTGTAGAGTTTAGGGATACAAAGAAAGAGTATGATTTAAATTTTATGCATTCTAAAAAAATAATATCCATAGATACAGGGTCAACTGATTTGGCAGCTCTCATGGAACAAATTCTAAAAGCTTTGCCTGAAGATTTAATGATAAATTTTAGAGCTTAGAAAGGAACTATTATGCTTAAATTATTTGTCAGATATATTAAAAGGGGAAAAGCTATGTTGAACCATTTACATACTTTTTCACGGTTTATGTGTGAAGGGAAATATAGAATCAACGATTCATTTACTTACATTTCCTTAGACAATGAATATGTAGCAATGAAAGCTGTCAACGCTTTTGAAAAAAGCGATAACATAGGGATAAAGCTAAAGCTAAAGTTAAAGTTAAAGAAGTATTTAGCTGTTTTATCAAATTTTTTATTAATGCCTTTTCTTAAGCTTAGAGCCGGCAATATAAGCATTTTTAATGGAAATTTGATTTTACCCGGCATAAACAACAGAGATATAAAAGTTTTTGACTTCATTAACAGCAGGATACTTGTACTATACTCAGAGCGTGATACCTATCATTCTAAAATCTCCAACTATATTAACTTTAATACTTATTTTCCTATGCCTAGTATTTTTTTGAAAAATGATGTTTGCAATATGATAATTGAAGAATTAATTGATTTTAAGCCATATGAAAAATGGTCATGCAATGACAAACAGTACGTTATCAATGATGTATTTCAAAAACAAATTGATTATCTTAAGTCAGCTGAAAAAAAGAAAAATTATAGAAATATTTTTGTAAGAGACCTATTGAATGAAGATATTGTAAATGATTGCATATGTGATTTTTTAATAAGCAAGATCAACCACCAGGCATTTGATTTGGAATTACCTGTCATAAGATTACATGGTGACCTATGGAGTGGAAATCTTTTGTTTAAACAGAATTCTGTCTACTATATTGATTGGGAATATTCAAATGACCTGATTTTTTTCTTTGATTTATACTTTATTGCTTTCAGTGAATTATTCTTTGTTAATGACAGTATTTACATTGATATGTATTACCAATGTAAACTTGATAATGAATTTAAAGATGTATTTCAAATTTTTGGCTTGCAATTTTACGAGCATTATCGAACCGATTACATCTATATAATGCTGCTCAATCATTATGTTAACAGCTGGATATATGAGGATAAAGATGTGAAAGAAAACATCTGCAAGAGATTGAAACAAATGTCGAACCAATTAAACAACATTCCTGCTTAATTCCACTTTCTGATTTGTTTTAATAAGAATACCAGCTTATAGATAATTTTCATGGGAAATCTAAAAAAGTCCCGGCTTCCATCTACAATAACAAATCCATTGTAGACATTGAAGGTATGAAAGGTCTCATTAAAAGGCGGATTGTTTTCACTTTTTATGCAAGCAATTTCTTGCTCTGTAATTCCTTGCATGCCTACATATATTACTTCCATTAACCTTATAAAATGCCCATATCTCTTTTCACTGTCCTGTACTGGTCTAATCAACTTATTCTCATGTATAAAAAATTTGCCAGCAGGACGGGCTGCTTTTATATCATTTTTAACTGGATTTGTTTCAATTGGTTCAAAGCAGCAGGCGGGTGAGTGCCTGTAAAACATGTTTAATAGTGATAATGGGCTGCAAACATCTGTTGCAAAAAGCCATTGGGCACCGTCTTTTATTAAAACGGTTTGATCTACCAGTCCGAAATCTGCCGCCAGCTCTTTTCCCAATACTGTTCTCTGGTCATCAGATAGATGGTATTCGTATGTCTTTCCAGTTTTACTGGATTCAACAAGGACCGTTTTACTACCCTCTTCACAAAATGGATACGAGAGGTGGTAAGCTTCATCTATAAATGTAGTCTTTTCCTTAAGTGTGAAACTCTTTTTTTCCACAGTTAAAAGCGTTATTTTACCTTTTTGCTCCCATAATATAAACTCCTCGGCAAGTATATAATAGTTTTTATCATCCTGCCATAATAAAAACGGGTCTGCAAAGAAACGATCCTTATAACGATGTTTCAGCCAGAGGATTTTTACACCTGAAGGGTTGCCTATAATATCCTGATATCTATATGGTATGATTCCTATATTATAGGTTTGAATTCTAAACTTTCTTAACAATCTGGAAAACATGATTATACACCGGCTTCCCTATTATATATTCTAGCAATTTTACTTTCCGTAGATTTAATGTTGAAGTGCTCAAGATGCTCCGGTCTTATTTCTCTTGTTTCATGATTAAAGTATATTTCTTCTATTTGGGATGCCCATTGGTATGGCGTGCATTCTAATGGGATAAAGGATATGTTTCCCATGTTGACTGATTTTGGCACGGTATCTGATGCAAAGCAGTAGAGGCCCATGGCTTGGGCTTCTATGAACACTATACCAAACCCTTCGCCTCTTGAGGGTAATAGGAAATAATCCATAGCAGATAGTATAGAAGGGATATCGTTTCTATTTCCTGTAAATGTGACTTTTTCTTTTAAGCCCTTTTCTATTACATATTCCTCTACATCTGTTCTCAACTCCCCATCACCTACTAAAGTTAAATGAGCATCAGTGATTTTTTTTGACAGTTCTAAGAAGATATCTATGAGGAAATAGTGATTTTTTTCGTATGCAAACCGTGCTACAGTAACAAAATGAACATCATAGGGATTCAGCCCAAACTCTTTAAATGCTGCATATGGGTGATATAAATCCCGATTAAACTCATCCAAATTAATACCATTTGGAATAACCTTTGTTTTTTTGCTTTTAAGGCTTTTGCTTCCAAAAACAAATTTTGCTGCTTCTTCAGAAACTGCTATCATATCTGTTGAAAAAATTCGTATCATTAATTTCATCAGTGAAACATATATTTTTCGCTTTATAGTATTGCAAACCTCTGCATGACTATTATGAGCATGAGCGATTCTTATTGGAACTCCGTTAAGCCAAGCGGCAAATAAATTTATGCCTGATGAAAATAAGCTATGACTGTGAAGAATATCATAATGATTGGTGTTTAAGTGCTTGATTAAGTGGAAGACATAGCCTGCCTTAGACTCTGGTATCTTATCATAGTAATTAATTTTAACGGTCATTTGCTCCAGCTTAATCCTATTAGTATGATTTTTAGGTGTGTTGGTATACATTTCGAAATCATACTCACCTTTTAAATCTTGGATCATATTTATTACCAGAGTTTCGATCCCGCCTGTACCAATACCACATATCTGCAGTATGCGCTTTTTTCTACTCTTATTTTGTGCCATGGCAGAATACTCCTTTACATATATGCTGGCAAAAATCAGCCTTTATATTAACAATATGTTTTTCTTATTATTTGAGTTACTTGTATGAAGGATGCTATGAATTAGTGCCCTTTACCTTTCCACAGCCTTATTAACCGTATGTGCAGATTACGTGCTGTTAGATCTACAACCTCAATTTTCATAAATAAAATTGCCGCGGCATAGATTATAATTCCTATAGTAACTGATAATATTAGAGATAGATTCTTATCATAAATCGTTATTAGGAACTGATATGCTTGATAAGCTGCATAGCCCATAAACAAGGATACTATTAAGATTTTTATTGAAGCTGCGAAATATTTCTGCAAATGCAATAAGCCAATTTTTCTACGGAGGACTATGATAAGCAAAATCATAGATATGAATTCGCTTATGCTGGCAGCCAGTGCGAGCCCTGCAATCCCCAAAAATTTAGACAAGATTATATTGAGGACGATATTTACAGCCACTCCTATAAAAGAGTTCTTGACCGGGCTTTTTGTATCTTGAAGTGCATAAAATGCCCTGACCAATAAAGCACGAACTCCAAACCACAGCATCCCGGTTGAATAGTAAAACCATGCCATTGATGTCATCCTTGCAGCTTGAACGTTAAATGCGCCTCTGCTGAAAAGCATTTTTACAATTGACTCAGAGAAAACCATAGCTCCTATCGATCCGGGGATTATCAATAGACTGACGAGGATTAATGCAGAAGAAAGTGTTTTTTTCAAACCTTCTATATCATTGTGAGCAGCTTTTTTTGCCATATCAGGGTATATTACTATAGAAATCGATTGAACTACAGTACCTGAAATAAAACCCTCTAGTTGGCGTGCGTAATTCAGAGCCGTTATTCCACCCTCTGCTATATACGAAGCAATCGTTTTACCTGCCATTATATTAAGTTGATTTGTAGAGGTACCAGCTAAAGCTGGCAGCGTTAAAGCGCCCATTTTCTTTAAGTTCGGATCCTTCATATTCAGCTCTGCCTTATATCTATACTTTTTCCTGTAAGATAGTATTATGAGTATTGTTGTTTCGAGGATGCTTGCTGCAACAGTGCCAACGATTAATACAGATATATTTGTTTTAATACTAATAGCGATGGATAGAATTACGACTAGTTTTATTGGTAAACTCAATAATCCTGGAAGCAGAAAGCTTTTTTCCAATTGAAGATAAGTGTGGAGCAAGTATGAGACAGCCATAAAATAAAGCTGTACTATGCTTAATCTTGTAAACATAATTGCTGTATCTAAGGCTTTTGGTTCAAACCCAGATGCAAAAACCCATACTATTGGTTTTGTAAAGAGTATGACAGCTGCACAGAAGACAGTACAAAAAATCAATACTAGATTCACAATTTGATTTGTAAAGGTATTGCACCCATTGTGGCCATGTATTTTATTAATTTCACTATAAATTGGGATATAGCTGGTATTGATGGTGGTGCTTAACAGTGCGAGAACAGTATTGGGTATAGTCAGGGAAATAATATATGCATCTGTTATATAAGATGCGCCATAGTAGTAGGTTAAAGCTATATCTTTGATAAAACCGCCAATTTTGGACAAAAAGGCTATAATCAACAGAAGGCCGACATCTTTTTTCATGGTTTTATCAAATCCTTTGATTCATTTTGATACAAAGTCAGTTGTATATGATATATGCATTGAAGTTGAAGTTGATGTTTATGTATATACAAAATTATTGCATTGTATTTACATTGTGAACCTGTTTAACATCTGCTGTGTTGGCTGCCAACCCTTTTTTTTTAACAATTGACTAAGGTCAGCCACATTAATAGCTGTATCTAATCCCAGTTCTTCAGCCATAGAAGATAGTATTATTGTAAAATCGCGCTGGCAGGTTCCATAACGGGATGTATCTATACTACTGAGCGGAAGTCCTGAAATAGAACCTTTATGATAAATTGCATGAAATGCAAGGCTGTAAAAGTAATCTTCTTTCGAAGGTACACGTACTCCCATGTGATTTACAACAGACCTCTTCAATAGGTTTTCTGCAATTGAGGGTGGATAATAGGAGGTTTTTTTATAATCAAAACCGCGTAAGCCTGTCACGCTGTATACATCGACGAATATACTGCTGCCTTTTCTATTTGAACGTGTCAACAGAGGACTGATAATTTTAATATCGTTGTCATGAATCAGTATATCGATATCATCACCATCTTTGATATTTGGAATGTTATCAAACCAGCGAAGAATAACATAACGACAATTCTTTTCATTGAGTGTGTTTATTAATTCAACTACGGTTATATCTTTTCGTAATCGCTTGCTTCTATAGAATAAGAAGCGTCTAATTTTAAGCATGACAGCCCAAATATATGTACCTATTCTGGTTCTGTTTGTAAACATCCGCAACGTTGATTTCAATGACTTCATAGAAAAGTTCCCCTTTAACGCTATTATATGATATATATATTTTGTCATTGTTAAATTATACGAACACTCATCGGAAAGCAATCAGGAAATTCCTGATAAAAATTCATATTTGGCACTTTACTTTGGCACGCTAATGTTATAGCAAGGTAATAAAAAAGATATGGAAGAGCGGGGGATATTAAATGGAAAGGAAGTTAACAGCATTCTTACTAATTACAGTAAGAACCAAAGCATTCTTGAATAAGCTAGAAAAGTGATAATAGTATGAAGTTCGCTATATTGCTGATTTATCGTAACTGATTTTTCAGATATAGACGATTTGATTAAAAAAGTTGATTAAAACAATTCTTTAAGCTATACTAATTCAAGAAGAATAAGGCAATATAATTGGTATAAAAAGGTATACATTGTTATACGACTATCTAAAACTTAGAGATATTCAAAAAGGATGAGTATGTATCTCGAATAACTTTAAGGAGTGTAATTGCTGTGATGAGAACTTTTTTTGATTCAACTGCTGAGGGGATGATCAGATATTTTATACGTCCTAATGATGATTTTGTTTTAAACTCCCTTGAGAAGCTGGACTGTGATGAATATTTATATCGTCTTCTTAAAACAGATGGATATGAGAGAATTGTTTTCTTTGAAGTGGATGAAACTAATTGCAAGGTATATGCTTATGATAAACTTTCCCATCTTTCAATTCTTAACCCCATTGATTTTCAAAAGGTAAATCTTAAAGATGACAACAGTCTTTCCACTTTTTTTACCACGGTGCAAGAAAACCGGGAAAAGACAACGTCTGGTCCTGTTGGATTAAAGACTACATCGTCACGGGTAAAAGAAAACAAATCCGTCATACTAGAATACGGGAAGCGTGAAGTCACACGCTTTGCACAATCAGCAAACTTTATTGAAGTTTTTGAAAAATATATCAGCAATGCATTACAGGCAGATAATATTAAAACAGCAATTGTGATGCATATGGAAATATTTGAACAAGTGTTTAATAAGGAAATCAATATTGCAAACAAAACATCTGCTCAATTTGTGGACATCATTCGCAAAAATGAGAGAGTAAACAGTTTAAAACAAAATATCATCGTTTTTACAACAACACAAATAGATAATTTTTACAGGTTGCTTGGCAATAATCTTTTACACAATCTTCACTCGTGGATTCCAGAAGTAATGTTGGAGGGAACTTCCAGCAGAGAAAGAGTCCATAAGGCAATTGAATTATTACGTGAATATGGTTGTTTGGTAATGGTAGATTCTATTGGGGCAGGTGAGATAGCTAATCTTCTATTGCGGAAAAAAATTATCGAACACGACCAAAGATTTTCAGCTTTGAGAGTTTCCAAAATCTATCCTGTATCGGAAGCTTTGCAGGAGCATCTTACACAGAAATATGAGAAATTTCCCAAAATGATCGTCCCATATATTAAAAGAAGGGAATATATTCGTCCTTTGAGTTCTATGTTACGTAGAGATGAGGTTGTTGCAGCAATCACTGAATATGCAGAAAAGATAGAAGCAACAGAATTAAAGCTGCTGAATAAAATTGGTTCCGTCTACGTTGAGAGAGTCACACAGGTATATACAAAATATATCGAGGATGCATCTGTGAGTGAGATTATGTCTGAGCTGGATGATCTTGTGGGCATGGATTATCTCAAGAAACAAATACTGAAAACTCTGGCAAAATTTAAAAAAGACAAATCAAGATATGATGAAGCTGTATCCAAGGGAAAAACCCCACGCAAGTTTCCTTATATGAATATGGTTTTTACAGGTCCACCCGGAACTGGAAAAACAACAGTTGCGGACATAGTTGCCCGTCTATTTTGCGCAGAAGGCATATTGACAAATCCTGAGCCAATGTTTAGGAAACCAGCAAACTATCCAACTG
>JAQVZQ010000172.1 GCA_028708095.1 Dysgonamonadaceae bacterium | reverse complement strand
AAGTTAAAAATGTTATTAATGCGAGTGAAATTACTATATTTACAAAAAAAACAAGATGCATGATCAATAAATTAAAGTATGCAATCATAGCCAACATTGCCAACTTCAATCCTGTATATTACGACCCTAAAGACGAAGAGAAATTAATAGCCTTTTGCAAGAAAAATGGCTTCTCGCATTTACCTAGGAAAGACAAAAAGTCAGTCTATAAATTAGTCGACAACCATTTTGTGGAGAAAAGGCTGGAAGATGTTTATACAGTAAATGCTTCCGATTTCATTTTCGATCTCTCAACCATCAATAAGTTCGAAGAGCCTAACCCCAACGAAATCCACTTTATTGTAGAAAGGAACCTTATTAAAGGAATGGTGCATATAGTAGACTACAACAATATTTATATCAATGTGGAGCTATTTAAGGCAATACTCAAATTTGAGTCGAATCTGCGACAACTGCTCATCGACCACGATTTAGACAACGACGACTTCATTGGTTGGGTAAACGAAAAAGCAGCTGTGGAAGATAACCCCTATTGGCATAGAATAAAGAACGGTCTGTTAAACAATAGAAAGCATTTGAAATATGCTAACCTGTTTCAAACATTCAGCTTTCGTGACCTACTCAATTTTGCACAAGACAAAAACATACTACCCCTCTCCGATAGAGAGATTAACGATGTAAGCAATGTAAGGAATTCGCTTGCACACAATAGAGATGTTACTTCGCAAATGGACGACGATAAAGGCTCAATTGTTTACGACTTTGTGGGGCTGAAGCTTTTTGCGGAAAAGATGAGGTCGTTTTTTAATAGTTATGATATTTTGGAAGAGAAAGTGAGGAAGTAATTGTTTGAACGGTTGATTTATTGTCTTCTTTTAATGGAGAATAAATAATGGACAGTTGACAACTGTGAAAAGTAGTAAGTAGTAAGTAATAAGTGGAAAGTGGTAAGACAGTGAATAGGATGACAAAAATATGTAGCCACACTCCTTATCATATAAGATTCATGCTATTCCATAAAGGCTTCCAAATATGCGACTAAATCTTTCTAAATAATGAAACACAACGAACAGTTATAATGAAACACAAACACAAGTGGTAGTAATATGCTAAGAGACAAAGTAAAAAAATATATCGAACATGAATTAATACATGGAGACGAAAGAGAATTTTATCATTACAATTGTGCTGAATCCATTTTAAATGGTGCTAATGAATATTACGATTTAAATATAGATAAAAGGGCCCTAAAGATGATAACTCCTTTTGGTGGAGGAATGTATTCTGAAAGTACTTGTGGCATGCTTACTGGTGGAATAGCAGTAATAGGTATTATGTTTGCGGAAGAGATGCCAACCAAGCATCTTAAATTGAAAGAAATAACTCGCTATTGGATAGAGGAATTTGAAGCAGCACTTAAAAATATAAATTGTAGGCTTATTAAAGACATCAACTTAAAGAGAGATGAAGGATGCGCCAATTTAATTTTAAAGGCTGCAGATATATTAGAAGGAGTTGTTGAAAAATATAAAGGCGATATAACAATGAAGTGAAATGATTTCTGTGAGGAAAATAAAGTATCTAAACACATTATTTTACCGCAGGTATATTTGCTTTTAAAACAGCATTACTGAAGAGCTGCTTTCTCATTCAGTTTTCTGAAACATCGATTCATCACTATCCCACTTCTCTACTATCATTTGAGAATTTACACAGCCAATAAAAACATTTCAATAAACTGGTAACGAGAAAGTTTGTTTAACTTCCTTCAAAACAAAAATACTGTGCAGACTACCAATACTCTCAATTACACCTAATTTGTTTTGTACAAATGATTGATAATGTGACATGTTTTGCACATATATTTTAAGCATAAAGTCATAGTCCCCCGACACGTTATAGCATTCCGTAATCTCTTTAATATCCTTTATTGCTGCAGTAAAATTTAATATATACTCTTTACTATGCTTCTTTAGTCTAATGTTACAATACACACTAAAGCCATTATTAATTTTTTCGGGATCAAGTATAGCTGAATATTTTCTTATATAACCATTTTCTTCAAGACGTTTTATCCTTTCAAAAACAGGAGTTGCCGAAAGATTTACTTTAGCAGCCAGCTCTTTGGTTGTATACTTGGAATTCTCTTGCAATAATTCTAATAATTTTATGTCTGTATTGTCTAAGCCTGTCATAAATGGATAGTTTACTTGACTAGTATTGATTGCAAATATAGAATAATTATCTCTTAATCGGAAAAAAACAGATGTAATTACACTTTATAAAGTGATAAGTTACTGGTTTTATAAACAAACAATGTTTTTTTCACAAGCGCAGTGCTTACCTTTTATTCTACAAATTAATCCACTCTGAGAATCCTCAATTGCTTATATTAAACTTCCTATACCCTTTGCTCCTAAAGATTAAAGGATGATAATCAACACACAGGCAATGCTTCCTTTAAAAGATTTAAGGGGTAAGAGACAGGACAATTGACTTTTCGAAATGAATTCAAAAATGCAACAACTAACACTGACTTTAAATTGCATCATATTACAATAGAAAAATAATCTATAAAAGATGCCAACCATTCCTCAAAATTAGATGTTTCAACTTAACAACCTTACTTTAATAGAATGTATCACTGTATTTCTAATTATATTTGTGTATATATTCTATAAAGCCTACATTTGCAGTGTTAATAAGAATAATATAAAACTTAAATAAGAAACATTATGAGTCAAGAAAAATGGAATTTAAACACTAAATGTGTAAGAAGCGGATGGCAACCCAAAAAAGGAGACCCATTACAGTTACCTATCTATCAGAGTACCACTTTTAAATATGAAAACAGCAAGGAGATGCAAGACCTTTTCGATTTAAAAGCTGCTGGTTATTTTTATACCCGTCTACAAAACCCAACCAACGATTTCACAGCCCAAAAAATATGTGCTTTAGAAGGTGGTGTTGCAGCCATGCTCACCAGTAGTGGTCAGGCAGCCAACTTCTTTGCAGTTTTCAATATCTGTGAAGCGGGCGATCATTTTATTGCATCAAGTGCACTCTATGGAGGCACCTACAACTTATTTGCTATTACATTGAAAAAGATGGGCATTGATGTTACATTTGTCCCCATCAACGCCTCCGATGAAGAAGTGCAAGCAGCAATCAAGCCAAACACCAAATTAATATTTGGAGAAACTTTGACCAATCCATCCATCGAGGTTTTTGACATCGAACGATATGCAAAAATTGCGCATAGCAACGGAATCCCTTTAATAATTGACAATACATTCCCAACGCCCATCAATTGTAGGCCCATAGAATGGGGTGCAGACATTGTTACTCATTCTACTACAAAATACATGGATGGTCACAACACCGTAGTTGGTGGTTGTATTGTGGATAGTGGCAACTTTGATTGGGAAGCAAATAAAGAGCGTTTTCCTGGCTTAACTGAGCCCGATCCATCCTATCATGGTTTAGCCTACTCAAAAACTTTTGGCAAAGGTGCTTATATCACAAAAGCCACCATGCAACTAATGCGAGACCTTGGCTGTAGCCAATCGCCTCATAGTGCATTTTTGATAAATTTAGGACTCGAAACCTTAGCTGTAAGAATAAGACAACACAATGAGAGTGCTGTAAAGATAGCCAGCTTCCTTGAGTCGCACCCTAAAGTATCTTGGGTTCACTATCCGAAATCAAAAAGCTATCCAGAGCCGGAATTGGCAGCCAAATACCTTCCCAATGGAGCAAGTGGAGTAATGTCTTTAGGTATTAAAGGTGGCACAGAAAATAGCATCAAATTTATGGACTCATTAGAGCTTGTAAATATCGTAACCCATGTAGCATTTTCTCAAAGTTGTATTTTGCACCCCGCAAGCCATACACACAGACAGCTAACTGAAGAAGAGTTGCGTGCAGCTGGTGTCAATCCAGAGCTTATTCGTCTTTCTGTAGGAATAGAAAATGTGGATGATATTATTGCCGATTTAACGCAAGCGTTGGATAAAATATAGGCTGGAATTAATTGTTAATTGTTAATTGTTAATTATCAATTATCAATGGTCAAAATGCGCTGTTATTCCGAAACCCCATTCTATTTTTTATTGAACAACAAAGAAGAAAACCCTAAATAATGAAAGGCAACTGATTATTAAACCAGTTGCCTTTCCCTTTTACTGTTTTTTCTTAACGCTTGCGCAAAATGGGTTATCCGTGCCACCCTAATGCTACATGTGTGGCTTCATCACATCCAATAGCTGCTGCTTCGAAGCCACCCCCGAATGTCGCCACACCGATTGTCCACCTTTAAACAATATAAGTGTCGGCACACTCCTCACTTGATACTGTTGAGCAAGTGCTTGATTTTTATCCACATCTATCTTTATGATTCTCGCTTTATCCTTAATTTCAGGAGCTAACTCTTTCAATATAGGAGCTTGCGCCTTACAAGGTCCGCACCATGTTGCATGAAAATCTACTAACACAGGCTGATTGCCATCTATAATACTTTTAAAACTTTCTTTCATATCCATATCTATATTATTTACTGATACTGATACTAATGCAAATTACATGCCAAGCTTTCCCCTTGCTCACAGACATTTATTTCTGTCTATTTTGTCTTTATAAATGATAGCCTCAAAACTGCATCAATTTGAAAAAACGGAGAGCTTTAACCACTTACACTTCGCTTTTTGAACTGAACGCTTAGATAAATGTTATGGTAGGTATCGAAAGTAACACTTCTGTTGATGATAATTTATCTGTGCCCTTCACCCATCAATTAGTAATTTACATCTTACTCAATAATCACAAAATAGAAAACTGAAAAAGTTCGCTCAAAGAAAATAGTAAAATGAACAACAAGAAAAAAAAGAAAAGCACAAAGAGAACATTTATCGAATACGGTATTATTGCCGCAATAGCCTTCACACTTTATGCAACAGGATTACATACCGAAGTAATTGGATTTATGCAACGGGGCATTCTTGCTACCGGCTTAATGACTCCAAAGATTGAAGCCACACACCAAGATACTTCCAATGAAAACGAAAATGAGATAGCAGCATCCTCAGCTTCTACTCCAGCAGACTTCAATCTCGCATTGATGGATGAAAATGGAAAAACCATCTCTTTGACAGATTTTCAAGGCAAACCTATTTTTATGAATATGTGGGCTACGTGGTGTCCACCGTGTATTGCCGAAATGCCCAACATCAACAAACTACACAAAAAAATGGGCAGTGAAGTTGCATTTATAATGGTTTCGCTCGACGATGATTTTGAAACTGCCAAAGCTTTTAATAAACGCAAAGGTTTCAACCTTCCCATCTACACACTACAAAGTCGCCGACCACCAATGTACCAATCGTCCACGGTTCCCACTACTTATGTTATCGATGCCAACGGTCAGTTGGTATTGACCCATAAAGGTATGGCCAATTATAATACTTCGAAGTTTAGGAAATTCTTAAAGGGGTTGAAGTAACTTTCCGCTGGCGCAGACTTTTGTCTGTGATTATTACCTTTAGTGTTGTCAATGGCATGGAATATAATGAATGTAATTTAGCTTTTCTTGTATTACTACATCGTTTCAGCTGGATTATTTCGTATTGGGTTTTGCTTCCTAGTTTTTGATTATAATCTGCAAGGCTGGTCTGCAGTGATGAAAAGTGCTCTGAAAAAATTCATAAGTGGTCTGCAACGCTGTAAAGTGGTTATGAAAAAATTCAAGGGTGCTTTTCAACGCTGCAAAGCAGTATTGTATGACAAAATGATAGTTTTTACATGAAATATAGTGCAAAATGATATTTATTATTTGCTTTATATTCATCTCTTTTTCGCTACCATATACAAAAAAGGTGTATCAATTATTGCTATTATTACCTTTAATAGATAAGTTGACAATAAAACTTGAAACCATGCATTCATGGGACTCGCTCCCGCACGATTGCATCGTGTGGGATTTTTAGACTAAAAAAGATTAATATCGTCCAGCACTCCTTTTTCACTCGCTGGCGTGTACCGCTATAGCCATTGCTTTCATCCCTATACTCGCTGGCGCGGATATTCATCCGTGACATATTTATATTACAACCATCAACGTCCAACATTGCTTTCCTCCTGCATAATCAATAACACTACTATATATATAATCCTCAGGTATAAAAACTAATCCTTCTGTTACTGGATTTTGATGAATATAATCTATTTTTCTTATATTACTACATCGTACCTGCCGGATCCGTATTGGGTTTTGTTTCCTAGTTTTTTGATTTTATTAAATCAACCAACACGAAAGGATTGGTGCGGGAGCGGGGGTAACTTTTACCTTTAGTGTTGTCAATGGCACGGATAGATATCCGCGCCAGCTTGGATCTTGCGCCATCATAAGAGACATTTCCTATCACTCCTAACCACAAAGTGGTTAAACATGAATAGCCATGGGTGTAAACCCGTGGTAATCAGGTCAGATACAGCAACGAATCCTGAAAGGGTTCAACATGTTGAATAGGTGTAACACAATTATATCAGGCTTTCAGCCTTCAAGATTATTAACAAGCATCGTAACCCAAGGCTACACCTTGGGCTGAATTATGTTAGCCTTTCAGGCTGGGAATGCAAGTAGCATAAGAAACACTTTTGTGTCTGCTATTCTATGCGTTACAAACGCAAAACCATGAGCTCCTCGTTGCAAACGAGGAGCAGTGCCAAGAATGAATGTCTTTTAAACAGTTGTTTTTATCATCTTTCGAATAATATTTGAGAAACATCTGTTGATTTTCGTGTCCAACAGAAATTATGGAGCACATATTGGTTGAATGTTTCATCCTCTCTATAAAATTGGCGCGTAAAGAGGTCTTTCTCACGCATTATCAAAAAGACGGAGTGAAATAAAGACAAAAATGGAATCTTCCGTTGAAGATTGGAGTGTCAAGAGTCGAAAATCAAATCTTCCATTGAAGAAATGTTTAGAAAAGCATAAATGTGCTTTTGTTCTGAGTAAATTCAATTTTGGAGCGGTGAATGGACAAAAATTTCATAACGATTGAACTTATTCCTCTCTTTCGTCTATTCTTCCGTCACAGATTTGATTTTCTTCTCGCTTTTGAGCAATTTTCCATGGCGGATTTAGATTTCAACCGTCGTTTATCAAAAAAAAGGTGGCAGATACGATTTTTATCTCTTGTTTGCCCAATCTTCGGTTGAAGATTGCATTTTCATGCATTGACTCCAAAATCTTCCATTGAAGAAATGTTTGGGAAAGATTTATTGAGTATTTGTTGATGATAGATGCGCGGTATATTACAATATTGTCACGTAAATACAACATGTTTAGCCAATTTATACCACTAACAATCATCAAATTACTACATCCTCACAGCATAGCTATTAAATTGTGAATAAAGCGATGCAAGTTGCAACAAATTAAAGACTTCATTTTGCTGACGCTAAGGGTTATAGGTCTTAAATAAAAACTTATTAACAAACAAGAAACTTTTTCTGTAAAATAGCGTGTATTTCCACTTTTATTTCGTATCTTTATAGTGTAAATGAGTTAATCATACCGTATTCTAATATTTTATTTAACAAACAGTACTTGACTGTATTTCTAATACCAAGCGATTGAGTTAAACACACTGAAACACACGACAGTACACAAAACAATTATGTATGGACACATTATTTGTTGAGGGAATAAAAAGAGTTCCCTATTCAAGAATGCTGAAATCTGAAATGGCAGATTATGCCGAAAAGATTATCAGTATTGTAGAAGGTTACAACACCAAATCT
>JAQVZQ010000171.1 GCA_028708095.1 Dysgonamonadaceae bacterium | reverse complement strand
TTTATTATTTAGTTTGATTTTACTTTTTCTTTTTGAACCACTTCAGGGTCTCTGGCTAAACCAATAAATACTGAAGTTAACATTGTAAATATGTAGGCTTGTATAAACGCTACTAATATCTCTAAGAAAAAAATGAAAATATTGAATAAAACGGATAGAAAACTCATGCTTCCGTTTACTGCAGGACCTAAGCTAACAGTAACAAAAACTAAAGTTGTCAATCCTAAAATAATGGAGTGACCTGCTGTAATGTTTGCAAAAAGACGAATCATTAATGCAAATGGCTTTGTTACAGTTCCAACTAATTCGATAATTTGCATGAGTGGAAAAGGTGCTTTTAGCCAAACTGGAACATCTGGCCAAAGTAATTCTTTATAATATGTTTTTGAGCCTGTAATATTGACTGTCAAAAAAGTAAAGACAGCTAAGACCAATGTAACCGAAATATTACCTGTAACATTTGCCCCTCCAGGGAAAATGGGAACTAACCCTAACAAGTTGTTGAAAAGAATAAAAAAGAAAAGGGTTAAAATATAAGGGGCAAATCTTTTGTATTCCTTTCCGATGGAAGGTTTAATGACTTCATCTGTTATATTCACTATGATGAATTCCATAGCTCCTGTGAAACCTTTTTTAGCTTCCATCGAATCTTTTTTATAAGATTGAGAGATGCTCAATATAATGATACATAGTAAGAGTGAACTAAGTAACAGCGAAGCTGCATTTTTAGTCATAGAGAGGTCTAAAGGACGAATTTCTTCACCCAGATAACTTCTTTCTACAATCTTGCCCTTATTATCTCCACTTGAAGCTATATAAAATTGACTGTCTAGACTAAAGTTGTCTAATTTAGATGATAAAAAAACATTCCACCCGTTTGTTTTACTATATAAAATAATAGGGAGTGGTATGGTTATGGGGTTATCATTCCATGTGAAGATATGCCACTCGTAAGTATCCGCAAGATGATCTAAAATGAGTTCTTTTATATTCAACTCTTCCTCTTCTATATTTTCTTTCACTAATGTATCATCTACAGTTCCTAATGCATTGGCACTTGAAACTAAAAGAGAAATACAAAGAGAAAATAAAAGTAGATTAATTTTCTTCAACATCATCCTTTTTTTTAATCAATGGAGTCAAATTTTTCTTGTTCCATGTTTCAATTTGTATATAAATATAGGTTTCAATAAACAGATAGAAGAGATAAAATGCTACAAGCATAATGGCAAAACTTCTGATTTCTGCTCTGTCCAATTTCCAATAAATAATGGTGATAATAATGGCAAGAAACATCTTAAATCCACGTATCAACATAAATGTGTTTAATAGTTTATTAGGCCTATCTATTTTTAAGTTAGTTAGAATGATAATTGAAACGATACCTACAATATAGAAGAATAAAGGAATTAAAGGATAATCATCAAAAGCAAGCTCAGGGAAAAAATGAATTAATATGAGCCATGTTCCAAACCCTACAACAATTACGAAAAGGGTAAGTAATAAAATGAATTTATGTCTTAGTTTTTTCATTTGATTGTTTTCTCTAAGGACACTGTTACAATATTGTTGTTGACTTCTACGAAACCTCCTTTAACCTCAATCTTATTAACTTCAAATTTATTATCTCTAATACCAGAAGCTTCTATACTAATAGCATACTTTATGTTCCCTTCTTTCAAAGAAGAGATAATGGGCCCATGGTTGTTCAAAACAGTGAAGGGTCCTTTAGTTCCAGGTAAAGTCACAGAATAGACCTCTTCGTTTAAAAGAGTTCCATCAGGTGTATATATTTCTAATCTAATATTATTCAACTAATTATGGATTTACTTGTTTGCTTCTTCCATTAATTTCTTGCCTTTGGCAATTGCTTCATCTATAGTTCCTACGTTTAGAAAAGCCATTTCGGGGTATTCATCTAATTCTCCGTCAAGAATCATTTTAAAACCTCTGATTGTTTCTTTTATAGGAACCATCACTCCTGGTAATCCAGTAAACTGTTCGGCTACATGGAAGGGCTGAGATAAATATCGTTGCACTTTACGTGCTCTATTAACCGTTAGTCGGTCTTCATCAGATAATTCCTCCATACCTAAAATAGAGATAATATCTTGCAACTCTTTATATCGTTGTAATATTTGAATTACATGTTGAGCTGTATCATAATGTTCTTGACCCACAATTTCGGGGGTCAAAATACGTGATGATGACTCTAAAGGATCAACTGCTGGGAAAATACCTAATCCTGATATTTTACGACTAAGAACAGTAGTAGCATCTAAGTGAGAGAATGTAGTTGCAGGAGCAGGGTCTGTAAGGTCGTCTGCAGGTACATATACTGCTTGCACTGATGTAATAGATCCTGTTTTTGTAGATGTAATGCGTTCTTGCATAGCACCCATTTCAGTGGCAAGTGTTGGTTGATATCCAACTGCTGAGGGCATTCTGCCTAAAAGTGCTGAAACTTCTGATCCAGCTTGTGTGAATCGGAAAATATTGTCAATGAAAAATAGGATATCTGCTTTTCCTCCTGTATTTGTATCACGGAAAGACTCTGCAACTGTAAGTCCTGACAGAGCAACTGAAGAACGTGCTCCAGGGGGTTCATTCATTTGTCCGAAAATGAGGGTAGCACGTGATTTTTCAACTGCATCATAGTCCACTTTTGACAAGTCCCAATGACCTTCTTCCATGCTTTTCTTAAACTCATCACCATAATCTATAATGCCCGATTCAATCATTTCACGTAATAAGTCATTACCCTCACGTGTGCGTTCTCCAACACCAGCAAATACAGAGAATCCACCCTGTCCTTTTGCAATATTGTTTATCAACTCTTGAATGAGTATTGTTTTACCAACTCCTGCACCTCCAAAGAGTCCAATCTTACCACCTCTTGAGTAGGGTTCAATTAAATCTATTACCTTTATGCCAGTAAATAACACCTCAGTTGTTGTTGAAAGGTCTTCAAATTTGGGTGGTTCACGATGTATGGGGTTTAATTGGTCTTTATCTAAGCTTCTCAGTCCATCGATGGGGTCTCCCGTTACATTAAGTAGCCTACCTCGTGTTTGTAGTCCTGATGGCATGTTAATGGGGTTACCTGTTGCTAACACAGGCATTCTTCTTCTCAACCCATCGGTTGAATCCATTGCCACAGTTCTTACTGTATTTTCACCAATATGTTGCTGTACTTCAAGAATAAGTACTTTACCATCATCTCTTTGTATGGAAAGCGCATCATTTATAGCTGGTAATGAGTCTTTATTGTTATCATTTAATTCGAAATGAACATCTACTACTGGGCCGATGATTTGTGAAATGTGACCATTGATTTCTACCATAATAATGAATTGACTATATTTTATTGATGTTCGATGATTACTGTTAAGTGTCTGCCAAAAAACCTTGTTTTTAAGTCTTTTGATAAGAAAAGTATAAGGACAAGGACAAGGCTTCGAAGCAAAGACTATTTAATAATAATAAAAAATCACCTGTTATTATAGTTCAGGTGAAAGGTTTTATTGTTTGTAGTTGCAAAGGTAAAAAATAAAGTTGTTCATGCAACCATTTGCAGTATCAAATATTGTTAATTGAGTTTTGATATGTAAAGCCTGTGGGCTTAACGTTTTATATCTCAGTCGATTGGATGGTTTGTGATAAGCTTAAAGATGTAATAAGAAAGTATTATTTACGTCTTTGTCCCGTGCTTATTCTACCATCTTTTTTTGATTCTCTGTATTTGCGCAGCTCTTCTTGCAAGAAAGTGCGTTCGGCTTGCTGTGCTTTAAATAATTTTTGAGGAGACATTAATTTATTGAATTTATCGGAGTAGTGTTTATCTAACTCCGCTTCTTTCATTTTAATATCTAAATTATTATCTATAAGTTTTTTGTATTCTTCTTCAGAGATGTCTCCTGTTTCTTTTGCTTGCTTCATGTCCTCTTGATGCTTGCGATGAAGCTCAAGTTTCTTCTTTTGAAGTTCAACATTAAGAGGGAAAAAGCTTTCTGCTTCTTCTTTACTTAAGCCTGCTTCTTTTATAATGAACTCCTGTTTACTTTTCTCAAAATCTTGTAAATTCATAAAAGACTTATCAGGGTTCTGCGCATTTATGAATAACACATTTAAGAAAAATGAAAGGAGTAAAAAAGTAAGTGTATTCTTCATAAAAAAATTATAAACTGTTTACGTAATCTTGATTATAAACTAAGTTGTAATAATTCTCTTCTATAAATTGAGTTTCTAAATAATCAAAGAAATCCTCCTCCGAAATCTCAACACCACTCCAATAGCCTTGCTGTGAGATTGTAGTCGCTATACTATTGTCTACATTTTTGGTGCTCGTATGTGTTGTGATTACTTTGATAGAAAAGAATAAGCCGAAAAACATTGCTGCCATATAGACCCAAGGTTTTGTTTTGCTCCACATAGTAACTTTGTGTACTTGAGGAATTGTTTTCTCAGGTAACATAGTCATGATTGACTCGTTAAATTGAGAAAAATAATTGTTTGGAACCTTGAAGGGAACTTTCTTATCTATATCTGCTAACGTTTTTTTTCTTGTTTCCATAACTTTATAGCTAACTGTTCCTTGCTTTATCTTTGTTTTTTGGTGATTGTTTTACGATATTTATGACTACTGTAAAATTGAAAGGTTTAATTAGATTCTTTTAAAAAACTCTCTACTTTTTTGACCGCATGATGATATGATGCTTTAAGTGCTCCAACAGATGTTCCAAGTATCTCTGATATTTCATCATATTTCATTTCATTAAAGTATTTCATTTGAAATACGAGACGCTGCTTTTCGGGTAAGGTGACCACTGCTTTTTGGAGTTGTAGTTGGGCATTGTCCCCATCAAAATATTCATCTCCTTCAAGTTGGTTGATTAAGAAAGAATCTTCATCATCGATGGACAAGTTTAGTTTTGCCTTTGATTTATTGATAAAAGTAATACTTTCGTTAATGGCTATTTTATATAACCATGTAGAAAGTTTGGCATCGCCTCTAAATTTGTCGATGTTCAACCACGCTTTAATAAATACATCCTGAAGAATATCGTTTGCATCTTCGTGAGAATATACCATTTTTCGTATTTGCCAATATAACCTTTCGCTATATTCTTCAACCACTTGAGCGAAACCTTGCTTTTGAGTGTCAGGTTTGCGTAGTTGTTTTAAAACTTCTTCTTCGTTGAATTTTCTCTCCATAGTTAGCAATTCAGCGTAAAGGTAATGTTTTATAATGTTTTCTACTCATTTTCATCTCCTTTTTCAAACCATCTAACAAATTTAGCTGCCGACTCTTGGTTGTTTTCCCACCATTTAAGTGATTCTGGAAAATAAGCTACACTAATGTATCGGCAATAAGTATCAAAGTGTTCAGACTCTAATATCTTTGATGTAATTGGAATATAGAAATTCCAAATAGAACCGTTTTTTGTTCCATCATTTTCATCATTCAATACTGAGAAAAGTGTTCTTGTAACTTCTTTGAAGGTGATATAAAGAGGTGATGTAAGCGAATCAATTTCTAGAGAGTCTTGAGGAATTGCTCTCAAAGAGTCTTTTGTGTTTTCAATTGCATGATATATAAGTTCTCTGTTTAAGCCATCAACTAAGTCAAGGGGGGGTGTATTATTTATTGATGCATTTGTGTCAGTTGGATTTATTTTCCTTTGTAATTGTTGCTGAATAAATGAACGCTCAACAGGCTTTTCAGTAGATTCTTTTACTTGCATTACTTGCAGCATCTCTTCAAATGCGTTTTTTGATCGGTGACTGTCTGGCTCCATTAACAGGAAAATATGAAAAGAGAGGATGCTTTGCACCCAAATATGTTTATCATTCAGTGCATAAGCAGAGAGTAGGTATGCGCCGCTTTGAGATTTGCTTAAATTGAGTGCATTGTCAACATGAAAAATTGTTTTATCTAAATTGCCTTTATTGAAATAATTTAGCGCTAAATTGAAATGTAAATAATAATCATTACCGTGTTTTCTTATAGCTTCTTCTAATAACTTTATTGCTTGATCTACTTTCCCAGTTTGAGCAAGAGATTCACTTTTTACTCCGTATGCACCCACAAGTAAGTCTTTGTTTTTAGATTCAATAACCTTTTTGCTATAGACTGAGGCATTTCGATAATCCCTTAGTTCCAGATATGTAAGAGCCATTTCGTAGGTTGCAAACATGGAATTGGGATCAATTTTTAAAGCTTCTTTATAACTTTCAATGGCTTGCTTATATTCTCTTGCATCATGATGTTTAATGCCTTTTTCTATTAGTTCTTTAATGTTTTGTTCATCTCCAACATTAGCTTGTCCAACATTAGCTTGAGCTGAAACATTCATATAACCAATAGTGATTATGAAGATTATGAATAGATGCTTTTTCATTTAGTAGTTCGTTATAAAAAATAAAAGTAACAAATAATATTCTATTTCTCAACTCAACTATAGAAATATTGTCATTTGTAACACTTATAAACTAAATTATATCAAACATTCTTCTAAAATAGAAGAGAATTGCATTCTCCGTGTTGTAATATATTCTACTTTTGTATAAAAATATTTGCAAAATGATATATGTACAACTTTTTATTTCCCCTAATCCTTGCAACGAAACTATAACCGATGTGTTGTCTTATCAATTAGGCGATATTGGCTACGATAGTTTTGTTGTCACTGATAATTGCTTGAACGCTTATATACCTCAAGTTAGTTTTTCTGAAGAAAAATTAAAGGAAATGCTTAAGCATCTATTAATAGAGGTAGAAGTAGATTATGAGTTTAAAATACTCGAAGACAAGAACTGGAACAAAGAGTGGGAGAAGAAATACTTTAAGCCGTTAGTTGTATCCAACAAATGCATAGTTCGGAGTTCTTTTCATGAAGTAGGTGAGCGTTATGAACACGAAATAGTAATTGATCCAAAAATGGCATTTGGTACAGGACATCATCAAACCACCTACTTAATGCTTCAAGAAATATTAAAACTTAGTTTAGTTGGTAAATCAGTTTTAGATATGGGGTGTGGTACTGCGGTACTTGCTATTCTAGCCTCTCAAATGGGTGCATCAAACACATTGGCAATAGATTTTGATGAATGGGCATATGAAAATGCCAAAGAGAATATTTTATTGAATAATATATCAAATGTTGATGTCAAACTTGGAGAAGTTGACTTAATTCAAAATGAGAAGTTCGATTATATTTTTGCAAACATTAATCGAAATGTTTTATTAAATGACATACAGCATTATGCCCAAACGTTGAATAAAGGTGGAACAATTATTATGAGTGGGTTCTATTTGGAGGATGTTCCATTTATAAAACTTGAGTGTGAAAACAACGATTTGAAGTATCAAAAATTTGAGCAAAAGGATAACTGGGTTGCTGTAACATGTTTCAAAAAATAAAATAGACTTTCTTAAACATTTTACTTATTATCATTATTGTGTTACTTTTGCACAACGTTAAAGCAACGTATTTTGGTTGTTATATTCATTTTAATTTACTCTTTAAGTAAGAGCTTTTCTCATGGATTGGTTAAATGACTTGGTTTTTGGAACTGGAATTGCACATTCTTTGTTTGTATTTGCGTTAGTAATTTCTTTTGGGATTGCGTTAGGAAGGATTAAAATTTTTGGAGTATCCCTCGGTATTACATGGATCCTTTTTGTTGGAATTGCTTTTGGACACTTTGGTTTGATTATCGATGGTAGAATTCTTCATTTTATGAAAGAATTTGGACTCATTTTGTTTAGCTACTCCATTGGTATGCAGGTAGGGCCGAGTTTC
>JAQVZQ010000170.1 GCA_028708095.1 Dysgonamonadaceae bacterium | reverse complement strand
GAAAAATGGAAGTTGTGTTTGCATTGTTTTTTTTGCAAAAATACGACATTTTTAATTTGCGATATGAAAATCGATTAGATTCTTTAAATAAGACAGATAGAGTTTATCGGGTCAGGAGTTCTGAATAGCATTTTAATGCCCATATATACTTTTGCTTCAAACATTGGACAACTTATTGTGCTCTCTTTGGGAATATGGCTTATCATTCAAGGTCGTTTTACTGTGGGTCTGCTAATAAGCTTCATCGCTTATGTTTCAAATTTTTATAACCCATTACGACAAATAGCCAATCTTTGGGCAAGCTTCCAACTTACACTTGCTGCGTGGGATAGAATATCACATCTACTTTCTTTAAAAAGTAATCTTCAGATTGAAAAGATTAAAGATGAAACGTCCACCTCATCGCTTGTGAAATTTCAGGATGTATCATTCATGTATCCAAATGGCAAAGAGGTGCTGAAACATGTAAATTTTGAATTGCAAAGAGGTAAAACCTATGCCTTTGTTGGTCCAACTGGAGGAGGCAAAACAACCACTGCGTCATTAATAAGCAGATTATATGATGCCACAAAAGGAAATATCTTACTTGATGGAAAAAATATTAATACATACACCGATTGCGAAAGAGCTTCAAAAATAGGATTTATATTACAAGACCCAATACTATTTTCAGGAACATTTCGTGAAAATATACTTTATGGGAACAGCGATTGTGGTGGTATAACAAATAAGGAATTAGAACACAGATTAGAAAGTGCAAAACTGACAAATTTGCTTGATAAATTTGAGAAAGGATTGGAGACACCCGTTGATATGTCAGGAGATAGTATTAGTCTTGGACAAAAGCAAATAATTGCTTTTATGAGGGCAATTCTACGTAATCCCAAACTACTGATTTTAGACGAAGCCACGGCGAACATTGATACTATTACAGAACAACAACTTGACATAATTATCCGTAATCTACCTGAGTCAACAACTAAAGTAATTATCGCTCATCGTCTTAGCACAATTGAGAATGCTGATGAAATATTCTTTGTCAATTCACAAAAAATCATTGCTGCAGGTTCGTTTGATGAAGCACTTGAACTATTGATGAAGGAAAAAGGAGAGAATTAAAACAGTATAATTGTATTTAATATGCGTCCCATAGTGAGACAGCTCGAGAAAGTTTTTATTTTTATTTAAGCAGAATAATTTTAATAAAAACCATTACGAATTTATTTCTTTATAGGTAATAACAAAGATGAAAGGATGAAATAGGAAAAAGAGATAATCTACTTATCAAAACATTGACCTAATTGTTCCTACTCTCTGAACAAAAATTCTTTATGTGCTAACCGATCATTGAGTATTCGTTATATGAAATAGAGGTTCTCAACAGGGTAGGTGATAAATCCTATAGAAAGAGATATATAGTTGCTTACATGATTATTTTCGTTACGATAGTTTACTATCAAGTGATAACCTCCGATTTCGCCAATTGCTGAATTTGTTCTTATTATTTATCGGAAATACATCTTGCAAAAAAAGTCATATGTATAAATCCATTTAATACCCCCAAGCACTAAAAACGATCTTTTTAAGAAAAATAAAGTGCTTTTTTGACATTAGGAGCATTAGATCCAAACAAAAAGTGTAACGAGGTGGCTTTGAGGTGGCTCTTAACAGAAGTTTAACATGGTCGTATAGAAAAAGCTGCAAATTGGCTAATCAATATATCTTCTTGTAACCTCTTTATAAGCATCAATACGACGATCACGAAAGAAAGGCCACCAACGGCGCACATTCTCTGTGCGAGTTTTGTCCACTTCCACAATATAATTTATATCCTTGTGATGAGGTGCAGTGTAAAGCAATTCCCCCTGCGGTCCGCATACAAAACTATTTCCCCAAAAGGTGATGCCATTCGTCTGAGCAGATGGATCGGGTTCGTAACCTGTGCGGTTTACTGAAATAACGGGCAAGCCATTAGCTACAGCATGACTGCGCTGTATGGTAACCCAAGCATCCAATTGACGTTGCTTTTCATCTTCGGTATCGGTGGATTCCCATCCAATGGCAGTAGGATAAATCAACACCTCAGCACCTGCCAATGCCATTAGGCGAGCAGCTTCAGGATACCATTGATCCCAACAAATGAGCAAGCCCAATCGCCCAACCGATGTGTCAATAGGCTGAAATCCCAAATCGCCCGGTGTGAAGTAAAACTTTTCGTAATAAGCAGGATCATCAGGGATGTGCATCTTGCGATATTTACCAGCAATAGAGCCATCTTTTTCCATCACTACCCCTGTATTGTGATACAATCCAGCAGCGCGTTTCTCAAATAACGAAAGCACAATCACCACGCCCAGCTCTTTGGCCAATGCCCCAAAAGTACCAGTGGATGGACCAGGAATTGCTTCAGCCTGATCGAAAACACCAACATCTTCGGTCTGACAAAAGTACAAACCATTGTGTATCTCTTGCATCACAATTAGGTGGGCCCCTTGCTGAGCAAGTGATCGTACGGATGCTGTTAGTTTCTCAATGTTTTCCTCTCTATTCGCTGTGTTAGCTTGTTGTATAATTCCTACTTTCATAATGTCACTTGTTTTATGCTTGTTCTACAAATGTAAGTCTGGTAAACGTTTACTTATATTATAATTATGAGGCTGTTTCACCACCAAACTCCATCAAATAAGCTTTGATAAAATCATCGATATCGCCATCCATCACTCCTGGCACGTCGGAAGTTTGATGATTGGTTCGGTGGTCTTTCACGCGTCTATCGTCGAAAACATAACTGCGTATTTGCGAGCCCCATTCAATTTTTTTCTTTCCTGATTCGATTACTGCTTGTGCAGCACGTCGTTTCTCCAATTCTATTTCGTAGAGTTGCGACTTCAATAGTCGTATTGCATTGTCTCTATTAATCATTTGAGAGCGACCCTCAGTGTTTTCAATCACCACCTCCTGTTCTTCACCTGTGTCTTCATCCACATGGGTGTAGTGTAAACGCACACCCGATTCAACTTTGTTTACGTGCTGACCACCAGCTCCCGAAGAACGGAAGGTATCCCAAGTGATGCTTCCCAAGTCTACATTAATCTCAATGCTATCATCCACCAATGGCACAATAAATACAGATGCAAATGAAGTCATGCGTTTTCCTTGAGCATTAAAAGGCGAAACACGTACGAGGCGATGCACACCGTTTTCACTTTTGAGAAATCCGTAGGCTAAGCCACCTTCCACTTGCATAGTTACGGTCTTAATGCCCGCATCATCACCATCTTGCCAATTGGTAACTGTCACTTTATAATTATGGTCTTCGCACCAGCGCTGATACATTCGCACTAACATTGATGCCCAGTCTTGGCTTTCAGTACCACCAGCTCCCGCATTTACTTTTAATACTGCACCCAGTTGATCTTCTTCTTGTCGAAGCATGTTTTTCAACTCCAAGTCATCAATCTTACTTATGGTACGTGCGTAAAGTTTATCCAGCTCCTCTTCGATAATTATCTCGTCTTTCACAAAGTCGAACGCGAGTTCCAATTCATCGGACAAGTTTCTTACTTCGTCGTAACCGTTGATCCACGATTTAAGGCTTTTAATCACCCTCATTTTAGCTTCGGCTGCTTTAGAGTCCGTCCAGAAATCAGGCGATTGAGAACGGAGTTCTTCTTCTTCTAATTGAATGGTTTTAGCATCGATGTCAAAGGTACCCCCTCAGCGCGTGCACACGCTCCAACACACCTTTTAGTTGGTCTGCAGTTATCATATTGATTTGTTTTAATTGATTTGTTTTAATTGTTTTGATTTTCAGCTTGTAAAAATACACAAAACTATGCTCTGTCGCAAATTGCATACAGTAGGATTGAACACTTAGCACCTAGATTTTGTTTTTTTAAGTGCTATTTGTTCTTCAATTAAGTATATTTGCACTAACCAACTTATAAAATATCCCTTGAATGAACCATATTGTAAATAACATATTGCAAATACGTTCTCGAATAAAAGAAGCTGCTCTTAATACCAATAGAGATCCTGAAGAAATCAAATTACTCCTGGCAACAAAGACTGTGACTGCTGAAAATATCAAAATAGCCCTTGAATCGGGTGAAAGGCTAATTGGAGAAAACAAAGCACAAGAAATAAAAAGCAAATATGATGCTTTGAAAGATACACCACATCAAAAGCATTTTATTGGTCATCTGCAAACCAACAAAATAAAAGAGTTGTTACGATATGATGTAACTTGCATTCAATCTATCGATCGTTTAGATTTAGCAGAAAAACTGCAATTGCGTCTCGAGTTTGAAAAGAAAGAGATGGATGTTTTTATTCAGGTTAACACATCCAACGAAAAAAGCAAATTTGGCATAGCACCCGAAAAAGCAATTGAGTTGACAAAACAAGTATCAGAGTTCAGCAACATTCACATAAAAGGTCTTATGACTATCGGTTTGTTCAGTGCCGAAGAAAAGAAAGTACGTGTCTGTTTTAAAAGACTAAAAGATTTGCATCAACAAATTACAATATTAGACCTACCGAAAGTAGAAATGAAGGAATTATCTATGGGTATGAGTCATGACTTGGAGTTTGCTATCGAAGAGGGCACTACAATAGTGCGTATTGGCACAGCTATATTTGGCAAACGGCTATATTCTGATATTTATTACTGGAATGAAAACAAATAGCAGAAACTAATGTGATTTGATAAATGCTTATTGGTGAATATTTATAACATCGCCTGCTCTGATGTCATTGTTTACTATCTTGGGATTCCATCTCTTCAATTGCTCCACAGTGCAATTATGTTTTTGAGAAATTGAAAAGAGGGTTTCGCCTGGTTTCACTTTGTGACTAATATGAGTGGAAGATGATAAAGGTGTCTCTTCAGTTGTTGTAATAGCAAATTGACGTATTTTGCCGTTGTCGTTTTGTTTTTCATCTTCTTCTTTCTTGCTTTTTACAGTTTTAGAGATTTGTTCTGTCGAAATAGCTGTCACACCTCCCAATGGTTTGCCTGTTGCCTTTTGTATGGTTACAAATCCTTCATTAGTCTCTTGATATGTTATATGATCTTGTGACTTAATGTAGTTACCTTTATTTGAGCTCTCTTGCTTTTCTTCTTTTTTTGGGACATCTTTTAAAATTCTGCTTCCACGTAAGTAACGAGCTTTGTAATAAGGGTCTTCTGAAGAAGTAATAATCACCCCATTACTTGTTGATGCGTGAATAAAGTTGAACTTTCCATTTCGACCGATATCACTAACAATGCCCACATGTCCCACTCTACTGTCATGCCTACTTCCTTCAAAAAAAACCAAATCACCAATTTCCAACTCTTCTTTTCTTCTTATTATGATACCTTGACTGGCTTGTCCAGCTGAACTCGCATTTAAGTGATAGCCAAACTGCTTAAATACAAATGAGGTGTAACCAGAACAATCAAACGCATTAGGTCCTTTGCCAGCATATTGATATGGTTTGTTTAAATACTTTTTACTATAATCAACCACATCATTCTGTATCGACATGTTTCGATTTACAACCGAACTCTTTTTCGAAGCACACGAAGCCAAAGCAAAAGCTACAAATGCAAGAAATAGAAATTTATAACTTGATTTTGGAAGCATATAAAAAACATCGTTGACCATAATAATATTACAAAAATAAACAAATTGAATCAACTATGAACTTAGATAAAAATTTTTAACAAAACCGTACAATTTTATTGATTGAGTTAATGCGTAGTTAAAAGATTCTTTTAATCTGATTAATTATACCAGAATGATTTATTATTTTTACCTTTACACTTTCAAAACAAGGTGGAAAGATTTGAATAGCTTGCAACCACAGAAAAAAATGCTAAAAACAATACTGCATTCCTTTCTTCCGCACGTTTTTACTTTTCCTTCCCCACTCTTGTTGTTTGTTTAATTTTTAAATATAAAAGATTATGAGTTATTTATTTACTTCAGAATCAGTCTCGGAAGGACATCCAGATAAGATAGCCGATCAAATTTCAGATGCATTGTTAGACGAGTTTTTGGCTTATGATAGCAGCTCGAAAGTAGCGTGCGAAACATTAGTTACAACCGGACAAGTAATACTGGCAGGCGAAGTAAAGTCTAAAGCCTATGTTGATGTGTCTGAAGTGGCACGCAAAGTAATTGCTGATATAGGATATACAAAAAGCGCCTATCGCTTTGAAGCCGAATCGTGTGGTATTTTCTCCAGCATTCACGAGCAGTCTGACGATATAAACAGAGGAGTTTCAAAAGAAGACCCCATGGAGCAAGGTGCTGGCGACCAAGGAATGATGTTTGGTTATGCCACCAACGAAACCGAAAACTTCATGCCATTGCCTTTAGATCTTAGTCATGCATTGTTGATAGAATTGGCTTACATTCGTAAATTCGAACCCAAGCTTATGCCTTACCTTCGTCCTGATTCAAAATCGCAAGTTACCATAGAGTACGAAGAAGACGGAACACCTATAAGCATTCACACCATAGTGCTCTCTACGCAGCATGATGAGTTTGTGAAACCTGCAGACGATAGTAAAGAGGCGGAAGATACTGCTGCTAAGGTAATGAAAGACAAAATTGAAGAAGATGTGAAAACAATACTTGTGCCAAGGGTAAGAGCAAAGTATGCGCACAAGAAAAACATCTTCTCTTTATTCAATGATAAAATTAACTATTACGTTAATCCCACAGGTAAATTCGTTATTGGTGGACCACACGGTGACACTGGTCTTACGGGACGTAAAATAATTGTGGATACATATGGTGGTAAAGCATCACATGGAGGTGGAGCCTTCTCAGGTAAAGATCCATCTAAAGTAGACCGTTCAGCAGCCTATGCAGCACGTCATATTGCAAAAAATCTGGTAGCAGCAGGTGTTTCACCCGAAGTGTTAATTCAAGTATCGTATGCTATAGGCATGGCAGAGCCAATGAGTATATATATCGATACGTATGGCAAATCAACACTTGGTATTTCAGATATTGAGATTTCTAAAAAAGTAAAAGAACTGTTTGATATGCGACCAAAAGCTATAGAGCGTCGCCTGAAACTATTAAACCCCATCTATTTAGAAACAGCTTCTTATGGTCATATGGGAAGAGAACCAAAGCTGAAAACAAAAGTTTTCAAATCACGTTATATGGAAGAACCAATCACAATAGAAGTTGAATTGTTTACATGGGAAAAGTTAGATTTTGTAGATAAAATTAAAGATGCTTTTGGGATTGGTAAGTAATTAGTAAATTTGTTTTTATGAATAGTAGTACAAACTCCTCTTCCACCAATGTTTTTGGTGTAGCAGTTTATAGTTCATCAAGTGACACTGTTGACAAAATATATATTGATGCAGCAGTTCGTTTAGGCGAACTGCTTGCTAAAAACAACATCACATGCATCAATGGAGGTGGTAATTTAGGCTTGATGCGTGCAATTATTGATTCGACTCTGTTGCATGGTGGCCAAGTAAAAGGTGTGATTCCTAAATTTATGGTAGACTCAGGATGGTGCCATTCAAAACTATCAGAACAAATTGTAACACAGAACATGCACGAACGCAAGCAAAAAATGGCGGAATTGTCGAGTGCAGTAATTGCTCTACCAGGGGGAGTTGGGACCCTTGAAGAGTTATTAGAAATCATAACTTGGAAACAGTTGGGCTTATATAAGCACCCCATTATTATTCTTAACACCAATAATTATTACAATTCACTGCTTGCCATGTTCGACAATATGATTGAGCAAAACTTTATGCATAAACGCTATCGAGAAATGTGGAAAGTGGTCAACACTCCCGAAGAAGCTGTTGACGAACTAA
>JAQVZQ010000169.1 GCA_028708095.1 Dysgonamonadaceae bacterium | reverse complement strand
TCAAGAATTCCTTTTTTCAACTGTCCAATCAACGAACAACAAACACAACCCTCATCCATTTCCAAAACAGCATAATTATCTTCGAGCAACTTCCCGTCAAGTCCTGTTTCTCCAATTTCATTTTGAATAACAGCAACAAAACGATTATTTGCTGTATGATACTCGATAAAGTTTTTTAAAAATGTTGTTTTCCCACTACCTAAAAATCCTGTAAGTAAAATAAACTGTGGAGCTTCCTCAGCATCGACATGTGATTTCTCGAAACGAGATGATTTTTGAAGATGTGCATACCAATAGATATTATCTTCAAATGGCACTTGTCCGCCTGTCTTTGAGTCCCAAAAATGTTCAATCTTACTATTAGAAGAATCTTCTTTTGATAAAAAAGAGTCATTTTCAGAAAACCAATCAACATTATACCCAATGGATAGCTCAATCAATTCGCTTCTGTTTTCCACTCCTTTATCATTATTAGTCCTAATTTGTTTTAGAAAAGCTGGCTTTTCTTTTAAATTATAAGTCAAAGTAGCAGCTAACACATTAAACAGTGGCAACGCTAATTCAAAAGCAGGGAGATTTTGATCTACATCACCCTGCTCGATTAGCATCTTTTTTTCACCATCAACTTCCCAATATACATCTGTTGAGCTGATTGTTGTTAAAAACTCATCAGCATTAAGAGAGCATATCACTGCTTGTTGATCTTCTGAAATTGAAAGTTGAATAGTAGCAATTTCGAATAGAGAAGCAAAATCTGGATAGCACAAAAAGTCTCGAAGATAAGAAATATATTCAGGTTGCTGACAAGCAACTGCAGCTTCAAGAGAAAATTGATCAAGAACATCTTCTTCTTCCTTGTTAGGAAAATAATATACTTTATAATTGCCCAAGAACCAGCCATTATTTTTTTGAGAATGATCAAAAGCAATTCCATAAACTCCTTTTGAATTATGGATGCGGCATGTCCACCCCTCTTCATTTTTAACAGTTGCTTTTAATCCTCTCCATCCCAGTCTATGTCGTACATTTACCATGAAATTGGTTCGAATTAGGAGGCTTCTAAGAAGCCCCCTAAACCAATCATTAGTATTACCAACAAGTTTTCCAGGATGAATTTCTGATATTTTATTCATCGTAATAACTTTTTTTGCTACTAACTCTATTTATGCTCTAAATTCTATCACATCACCATTTCCTAAGTAAGCCTTATCCTTAGAACCATGTTGAGCAGTACCTTCAATGACATTGTAACCCCTATTAATAAATTTCTTAGCAGTCAAAATGCCGGTACAGTGGTTACAACCAATTTTTTCAAATCCCCAGTTTTCTAACGAAATAACAAGGTCATCATATTTTGGATCCCAATCTTCAAAAGGCGATATGTGTAAACCACCATAAATACCGTGCATCTGATCTTTTTCATATTTCAGTTCACGATAAGCAGTATCAGCAAATTTGATAATACCTTGATGGCAACATCCTGTAACACTTACTAGCCCTAAGTCTTTAACATTGAAATACATAGACAACTCCCCAAAAACCCTACAAATAATAGGTACACCAAAAGCATAGACTGCAAATCCTGGAGCAATCTCTTTTAATCCATTTTTAACCTCTACAACTTCACCTTGATGACCACTATCTTTGATATATTGTTTGTCTTCAGGATAAAATCCTTGAGGAATGTATGTAGGAATGGTTGGGTCATATTTGTAAGTTACGGGTAAACCCCAAAAATGATCGAAGTGAGCATGAGAAATAAAGAGTTTTTCAATTTCACGCTCTTGCAACATTTTATCGATACCCTCACGTTTGAAAGCATCATCCATCCATTTATATGACCAACCCGAATCTAATAGATATTTATGAATTGTGCCATCCATATCCTCCATTTCCACCAAAGCTGCAAATCCACCAGCATTTTGAGGGTTAACTGCATTTTTTTCTGCAATTTTCCAAGCTTCATCAAGTTGGTTTGGAAGCAGATGTTTTATCTTTTCAATGCCTTTCTTATAAGATCCTTTACCCAAACCAGCACCATTTCCAAATGGAGGCCAATTGTAATCGTACTGATTTACTAACAGTCCACCAACATCTCGCATATCTCCCATCAGTTCAGAGTTGCTAAACCAACTGGTTTCCGAAATATTAGTAACCTTCACGCTTCGGCATACACCAAAATCATGTTGTTTTCTTTTTACTTGAGGCAAATATTTTTTACGCATGGGAGAGTAAGATACTGCTCCCATCGAAGCCAATGCTCCTACGCCAATTCCTGTAGCTGCTCCCTTAATAAAATCTCTTCGGGAGAGTTCTTTTTTTGTTTTTTTTTCTGTTTCCATATCGTGAGTTTTTTTGAAATTAATTACTCTCTATAATTGTAAATACTGTGGACCACCAAGGAAGGAATTTAACTATTAAGAAGTAAATTGCAACCCCAATAAGAAAACCGACAGCCAATCCATAGACAAGTTTTTTAGTAGATGTAATGCTCTCTTCTTGCTCAATTACTACTGATGATTCAGCAGAACCGGAAGAAAAAGATGAACTAAGTTTCCAACCTGGCCATCCATCCATAAACCAATAGTTAATTAAGAATATATTGATGAGCCATATCATTGGAATCATTGGGAATTGTTGTGGATGAGAAAAACCCTCTTGTGTTCCAAGGAATAAATGAGACGTTTTGTAATAAACAATATATAATATTGCAGCTGCTGCAATAGTTATCACTGTGCGAATTAATACATTAACTGGGCGGCTAAATTTTTTAGGCCAATTATCAAGAAAGAAGTAAAGGAATAGAGAAGGAACGAGCCAAAAAATAGCCATCTCCCCAACGTGAAGCCAGCGCCAATCAGGAGCCATAAGTCTTCGTGAACCGCGTATAGCTGGTCCCCAGCTCAACTCTTGTGCAAAATATAAGAAAAAAGCAAGAGCAACAGCAATAATAAAAATTCCGAAGAATGAAGATGTGCGACGCAACCAATTTGTCTTTATCAAATTAAAAGGATAACGTTCCCAAATAGTTTCATACAACCAAACAATTACAGTAGCACTCATAATCCAAGCTATATGGAAGTTGCCCGACACTGTATCAGCAAATCTCTCCCAATAGGGTGGCGTAACAGCAGCAAACTCCTGCCATGTATGGTGTAAAATACCCATATGAGGATGCATAGTTATAAAGTAAATAATCATACTAATAAAGAATGTTACTATAAGTACTGTGAATCCTCTAACAGGCTGTTTCAAATTTTGCCAAGGTGCATTTTCACAGGCTACAACCCATGCTGGACTAATCCATGAAGCAATAGCAGCAAACATCATAATAGCTATATAGGAATACTCTTCTGCATAAAACTCTGTTATTCCTAATTCCACAAGTCTTTTAGGACTAAAATAGGCTATTCCTAAATTACCCAAAATATTTACAAAAAATCCTTGTACAACAATGTACAATAACAACACACTAATTCCTGTTAACACTAATCCTTTAACTACAGGGTGAGTCTTTCTTAACCATGATTGTTTAAATGGCCAAAAATTAAAAATGTAGGCTATCCAAATAAACATAATTAGCAACCAGCGACAAACCATATACCCTTTAAATGGGGTATAAAGACGCATTAATCCGCGTGGATCCTGAAAAATCCACCATGTAAGATAAAAAAGAGCTAAAATTACAACTGTGTTTACTAATACTGGGATAGGCCCCTTCCAACGTTTTACGAGTTTTCTTTTCTCTACAAACAAATGTCCGTCATTTTCCATAATCTTTAATTTAAATGTTTATAAAAATATTACCTGTTAATATTTAGTTTTAGCATGTCTCAATTGTTGTGTCTTCTGTAGTAGGTGGCTTGTTGCTATCCATTTTTTTATATAAGACTTCAATCATTTGTTTCCTGCTCATATTAGCCGGATCACTACCCAATCTCATCATTTCCATTGCCAACATATCTTCTGTAAAATCAGAGGAAATGCAGCTGTAATCTATAGGTGGATCTATATTATCTTCATGTTCAAGATGCTCATCGTGGTCTTCTACACAAGGTGTATCGGAATGTGTAGGAATATACACGTCGTTTCTTACAGACTTAGCTGACTCAGAATTTATTATAGCCCTCAAGCTACGGAAAATATGATTAATCATTTTCATTTTGATTTATAATTGGTTTGTATAATACTTGTTGATTTTCCCGAATAACTTTAGGTAAATCAATTCCTTCATATTTTTCCAAAAAATTAGAAATTGATATAATCATTTTTTCTGATGCAAGTTTTGCTTTAATTGGTGTTCTTTCTTTAATCGAATTAAATAGATTTACGTGAAGGGCAAAAACTTGATTTCTCTGATCGATACTTACCCGACTCATCATGTCTGACACCAGTTCATAGGCAAGCTCAAAACGTTGAAGTGCATCAATAATAAAATCATTATCAGTTGCAGATATAATAATTTCGTGGAATGACTGATGGTATTCTACTATTTTATTAATATCAGGTATCACAAAAGCTTTACTCAAATTAACAAGGCATTGTTCTAATAACTCTAATGTTTCATCATTCATCCGTTCCGTAGCAAGTGCTACAGCTATGGGTTCAAAAAGATAAAAAGCTTCTAAACTATCAGAAATATGACTTTTATCGTCAATCTGACCGTTGTTTTGGAAATCTCTGGGTATGTTTTTTGATTTCAAGTAGTAACCGCTACGTGCTCTTGATTCTAATGAGCCATTGGCTTGCAATGTTTTAAGAGCGACACGTATTGTGCTCCTACTTACGCTTAATTCATCTGAAAGAGTTCGCTCTGAAGGAAGACGATCTCCCGTAAATAGTTTTTCATTTTTAATGTATAGCAACAACTCTTTAACAGCCTGCTGCTCTCTGTTTTCACACATTGTGACAGTTATTTATAATTATAGACAAATCAAAAGTATGAATTATAATGTTATCCACCAAATTTATTTCACATAATATTCAATAATGTTTTTTTATATGCATTTGGTCTGACCAATCAATGTGTTTTAGTTACATGTTAATTATTATAATATGGGAAATGCTATCAGATCGAGCAATCAAATAACATTTAACAACAACCCAGCGAAAGTAGGGCTGTTGGCCTTAAAAGCATGTAAATAAAGTTTTTTTATGAAATAAATGTGGGAGAGACGTAGTCAATTGCGAGTAATTAATCCTTACTTTTTATTTCTTGATGCTTTACGCCAGTTTTTAAGCCCTTTAATAAACGGTGCATCGAGCAAGGCATAATTATCGACATTGCTTTCGGAAAAAGCATTGGGCATTGTTGAACACAAAATCAAAACCGAACGCAACACATTGCGTTCATAAAAAGGTTTAGCAAAATAAGAACGAATACCATAAGGAATAAATAAAGCCCAATCGATGGCTTTGACGCTTTCCATAGTATCGTCAACAATTAGATAATCTAGTTTATATTGTTCAATATTTTCAGCAATGGTTCCCTCATAGGAAAACATATCGCCGAAGGGTAAGTTTTTAAAAGGTTCACCTGCACCATAGACAATGACCTCACCTTTTTTAATTAGAATATTCGAATAGATAATCCCATCAAAGTTATCTTCTTCATCAAAAGGGTTCATCAAAAACAATTCTAAGGTACTCTTGATATCAGATAACACCTTAACTTTCGAAAGTAACATTTCGACATACTGCTTTTTTGAAGCTGGAAGGTTGGAGACAAGTGTTCGATTTGATTTGGATTGGTGAAGATGCTCAGTATTTTCTACTTCATACACCGAAATTCGCAATAACCGTCTTCCCTTTATTTTTAACAAGCGTATTGTTGCATTGCCTAAAAATCTGTTTTTATTTTTTCGACGAAAAAGTATTTTACCCTCCCATTTTTTATCAAAAATAATATCTTCAAATATTTTAATCATCATTCCTTCAAAACTTGGATGGTAAAGACTGGAAAACTTCAAGTTTCTGAATTCATCAATACTATAACCAAAAAGTTCGTGGGCTGCTGGATTATGCGATATAATTTGCTTATCCTCAATATCTACCAAAACCACTGGATTGCCAAGCATATCAAGCATGATTTGCTGTTCTGCGTCTCCTTCAATCATTCGCTCTATATTAGCAACATTAGGACTAATATCTACCAACATCCCTAAATAAAAACCAGGTTCTAAACTATTTGGACCACCAAAAATCCTAAGCCAGCTTATTGTTTTATCGCTATTCATTACCCTAAATATAGCCGACCCACTTCGGGCAGTATATATCGAGTGAATATAAGTTTCAAATATAGAATAATCTTTTTCGAGAATAATCTCTTGGCTGAAATGTGGATCTTTCAGAAAATGAATCGTTTTCTCACCCAGTGCTTCCAATTGAAAATTATTGAGAAATTCTAATTGGTTTTTTACTAAATCGATGCGAAATAACAAAGCAGGAAGTCCATTAAGGCAATTCAGAAAATCATTATACGATTCCAAACTACTCTCCACACTTTCAAAATAATTGGTGATAATATGCGACATTTTGGTAATTTTATTGCATTAAAGCCATAGCGTCTTAAACAAAAAAAATAAGAAATAATGTGTATTTTTCGTTTTTAAAACAACCTCTAATTTAAGAGAAAACAAAGTTTCTTGTTTGCAAATATAACTATATTTTCTCAAATTACTGCTTAAGAAGTTTTTTATGCAATAAAGTTAATCATATAATTTTTTCCTGTGAAAACCTTTGTTTATTTTTCATGCATCAATTTTAAAGCCTAAAATGACAGCATAAATACTTTTTCTTAATAAATAAGCTTGCAATCATAGCCATTTAGTATCAAAATAATTTCATCGATAAAACCTTACGTATTGGTATTATGATTTGAGGCAATTGTTACTCAGCATTATAGAAGTGTTTTTTCATATAAATCGAAGTCTAAGTGCGTGAACAATAACTGTCAAATCACTGACTGTTGTAATAGATTGGCTCTTGTTGCAGCAGTTTTTCAGGATCTAATAGTTTATTGTTCTTTTTAAACACATTGTTTTGCAGTACAACACTACAAGTAGGAACAAGTCGAGCATCCCTTTTCTTGATTGCTGTTATATATATCTCTGATGGATGATATTCATTGTCAATGCTTTCTGCGGCACTTTCAACTTCAATCTCACCCTCTACACTAATTGTTTCCTCCTGTTTGTCAGCTGATTTTTTCTTGCTGTTGGCTTCTCTCACATAAATGGATCTTTGATACATCTTGGAGAGTTGATTCAAGTTATTAATCAATGGAGTGAAGTCAGCAACACTCGCTGTTTCATCTTCTGCCAAGTCAGCGTTAGAAATTGCACTCATCAACTGCTCCACTTCTATCACCTTAAAAAGATTGTCGATAATAGTAAACAGACTCTTAATGATGCTCTTACTGGAAGTCTTTGAACGTTGCGAAAGCAACTCTACTCTTCGTTTTTGTGCATCAATATACTTCTTGTATGCCACTTTAACAGTAGCCATTTCATCCAGCAAGTTGAACTCAGTTAGTGTATTTGCAAAATCAACACTGTTTTCTTGTAAATCGAGAAATCCAGCTATCTTTTGGTTCAACTCTTTGTCATTTCTGCATTTGTCTAAATACCTAAGGTGTTTATTAATCGCATTTTCGATGACATGCAAATCCAACTCACGGTTTGCATTGGCAACCATTTTCACATTTAGTTTAAATACGCTAATTATTAGCTTCATGTCGCTTTTCAACCTATCCACTTTCAATCTTTGGGTGTCAACGCCATAGCTCAAGCGAAGCGTTTCTATGTCAAACTCTTTAGCGAACAATACATTAAACATTTTTCCGATTGATGCAGATT
>JAQVZQ010000168.1 GCA_028708095.1 Dysgonamonadaceae bacterium | reverse complement strand
TAGTGGAGGAAGCAAATTAGTAGGAAGAGGATTGCAACATATTAAGTTAGAGATTCAAGATATGACAATTGATAAACCTATGCAAGCCATCGCCTTCGGTTTCGCAAATTTCTTTAAAGACATCAAGGAAAGTCAGCCATTTGATATTTGCTATACAATCGAAAAAAACAAACATGGTAACGAAGCTTACACTCAACTGATGATTAAAGACATAAAAATGTCTGTTTAACTTTTTCGTAATACATTTCTGACACAAAAAATCTGAAAATCAAAATGCAGTCTGATCTATTTCATCAAATATTACAGAAGTATTGGGGATTTTCTTCTTTCAGACCATTGCAAGAAGAGATTATCCAATCCGTTTTTGATGGAAAAGATACATTGGGACTAATGCCAACAGGTGGAGGTAAATCGCTAACTTTTCAAGTACCTGTAATGGCTATGGAAGGTATTTGTTTGGTGGTAACACCTTTGATTGCCTTAATGAAAGACCAGGTTGACAACTTGAAGGATCGAGGTATAAAAGCTGCGGCTATTTACTCGGGCATGACACGCGAAACAATTGTATCTACGCTCGATAATTGTATTTTTGGCAACTTTAAGTTTCTATATGTATCACCCGAAAGATTAACTTCAGATATATTTCTAATAAAGTTGCAGGCAATGAATGTATGCTTGCTCGTCGTTGATGAGGCTCACTGTATTTCACAATGGGGATATGATTTTCGACCATCTTATCTAAATATTGCTGATATACGTAAATATGTACCCAGCGTTGCACTATTAGCTCTTACAGCAACAGCTACAAAACAAGTTGCTGCAGACATTCAAAAGAAACTACTTTTTGAAAAAGAAAATGTTCTTAGAAAAAGTTTTGAGCGAAAAAATCTCTCTTACGTAGTTCGTTTCAGCGAATATAAGATAGGAGAACTTATAAAAATTTTAAACTCTGTAAGCGGAACGGCAATTGTTTATGTTCGTAGCAGGAAGGAAACTAAGAATATTGCCGATGAGCTAAATAAAAATGGAATTAATGCCAGTTATTTCCATGCTGGACTTTCTTACGAAGACAAAGCGAACAAACAAAATGAATGGAAATCAAATCATTGTCGCGTAATTGTTTCTACAAATGCTTTTGGCATGGGCATTGACAAACCAGATGTACGATTAGTTATTCACATGGATTTACCCAACTCCTTGGAGGAGTATTATCAAGAAGCGGGTAGAGCAGGACGAGACGAGTTAAAGTCATATGCAGTCATTCTATGGAACAAACAAGATACGATAAACCTAAAGAAAAGAATAACAGATTCATATCCTTCTAAAAAGTATATCTTACGTGTTTATGAGTGCTTAGCTAACTTTTATCAAGTTGCTGCTGGTTTCGGCAATGGTTTAGTTGTTGATTTTAATTTATTTGAGTTTTGCAACAACTTCCATCTATCACTTTTGCAAACGCACCATGCTTTAAAAATACTTGACTTAGCGGGCTATATTGAGTACACTGACGAGATAGAAAATTGGTCGCGTCTAATGTTTAGAATATTTCGTAACGAGTTATATTCTCTTCGACTTGCAAAAGAGTATGACGAACTTATTCATGTAATTCTACGCAACTACACAGGTGTTTTTACTGAAAATGTCTATATAGATGAATCTTTTATAGCTGCACAAATAAATAAAACACGCCAAAATGTATACGAAATGTTAACAACACTGGATAAGTGGAAATACATTAAATATATACCGCAAAAAAAGACGGCATTTATTATATATACTGCTCCCAGAGAAGAGAATCAGTTTGTAACTATTCCTAAGTCAGTTTATGAGAAAAGAAAAAAAAGATTCGAGAAAAGGATTGATTCAATGATACAGTATGTTGAAAGAGATACTATCTGCAGAAGCAAAATGCTGTTGAGCTATTTTGATGAAAGGAACTCTAAAGACTGCGGCATCTGTGATAGTTGTTTGCAAAAGAACAAAACAGGTTTATCTAACAATGAGTTTGAAGAGATTAAAAACATATTAATAAACAGTTTTTCCAGTAGAACATCTATTCGACTAGACGAACTAGTAAACAATGCAACTACCGAAACAGCTGATACAGATAAAATAGTTAGTGTTTTGAGACTTCTGGTTGAAGCAGAAACATTCAGTCTTAATGATGACACCTTTACTTTAAATGAAGATAAACTATAAACCCTACTTGAATTTATTTGTAGTTTTTGTAAAATGTATTATCTTTGCAGTCTCTAAAATATGAATAATGGGCCCCGTAGCTTAACTGAATAGAGTATCTGACTACGGATCAGAAGGTTCCAGGTTTGAATCCTGGCGGGGTCACAGTAGATGGAGAAAAGGGGTTGACAGTGATGTTGATCCCTTTTGTTCTTTTTAGAAGTTATTATAAACTCCTGATGTTTTTCTTTTGTGATTGAATTAAAATGAATAGCTTCTTTCAGATTTGTAGTCACCCACAACATCTTTGCCAATCACTAATGCTTCCTAACAACTCGGCGCATACATAAAATTTTATTCTGTTAGCTTATTATCATGCCCGACATACAAAAAAGCCCAATGTATTTATATTACATTGGACTTTTAAAGTACATGAAAACTACAATCTAAACTTATGCTCGTACGGATATACTTATAAATATAATCTACAAAATCTTTATTTGAATGATGACTTAGCTTTGTGATAGCTTTCTTTCCAGGCTTCGTACACTTTATCCATAAAGTCACCAAAGCTGTCTTTCACTACATCCCACCTACCCTCAGTAATAGTTTCATAATCATCTAGTTTTGTAGATAGGTCTTTTTGTATTTCTTTTAATCTTGCTAGTTTCTTATCATACTCATGTTTTACGTCTTCGGATATGCTTCCTGCTTTCTTTTCCATCTCAGCAATATTATCCATTATTTCGTCTAATACTGAGTGTGCTTTTTCTCTAAAATCATTTCTTTTCATATTGTTCATTTTATTATAATTTCTAGATTATCTAAGTAATAAACGTTTTAAAACTATATTTAGTTCAAAACAGAAAAAATGACGTCTTTAATAAATCTAAGCTGTTTATTCATACAAAGCAAACAATTCTGTATCTTTGCAATTATATCATTAATACTTTTTTTTATGTTGAATATCGTAATTTTTGGCGCACCTGGATCTGGAAAAGGTACGCAAAGTCAGAAACTGATAGATAAATATCATTTAACGCATATTGCCACTGGCGATATACTCCGAGCCGAAAGAGAAAATCACACAAGACTTGGAGAGTTAGCTAACCAATATATGGTAAAAGGACAACTTGTGCCTGATGATATCATTATCAAAATGTTGGAAGAACTGATAGTTCATAAACCTGATAATGTTGGCTACATTTTTGATGGTTTTCCACGCACTTCTAATCAAGGCGAAGCCTTAGATAATATGTTATTAAAAAAGGACACAGACATTACTGTGGTATTAAGTCTTGAAGTTGACGATAAATATCTAACTGAACGTTTAATTAAACGAGGGGAAGTATCAGGCAGAAATGATGATACAGAAGAAACTATCAAATCAAGACTTCAGGTCTATTATCGCCAAACTGCACCTTTAAAAGATTATTATGAGAAACAAGGCAAACTTGTTAGAATAAATGGTGTTGGCACAATAGATGAAATATTCGGTAGAATCGAAAGGGTAGTCGATAAAATAAACTATTAAAAAAATAAGAGGAATAATCCTGCTTATTAATTCCACGAGAAAAATATTGTATGGCTGGGTCTAATTTTGTTGATTATGTAAAAATATATTGTCGCTCTGGCAAGGGTGGACGAGGATCTTCTCATTTTCGTCGAGAGAAATATATCCCCAAAGGAGGACCCGATGGAGGTGATGGGGGTGACGGGGGTAGTATTATCCTACGTGGAAACCGAAACTACTGGACGTTGCTACATCTGCGATATGAGAGGCACATAATGGCCGAGAACGGTGAAGGAGGTACAGGAAGAAAAGCTACGGGAAAACAAGGAGAAAGCAAAACGATTGAGGTTCCTTGTGGCACAGTAGTATATGATGCCCTTACAGGAGACTATATCTGTGACATAACAGATCATGGAGAAGAGGTTGTTTTACTGAAAGGAGGCCGTGGTGGATGGGGTAATACTCGATTCAAAACATCTACCAACCAAGCTCCACGCTATGCGCAGCCTGGGGAGCCATTTGAAGAAAGATGGATCATTTTGGAGTTAAAACTTCTTGCCGATGTAGGACTTGTAGGATTTCCCAACGCAGGAAAGTCTACGCTCCTTTCTGTAGTTTCAGCAGCTAATCCTAAAATAGACAATTACCCTTTCACAACTTTAGTTCCCAACTTAGGCATTGTCAGTTATCGTGATAATCATTCATTTGTTATGGCTGACATTCCGGGGATTATTGAAGGAGCGAGCGAAGGGAAAGGTCTTGGTATAAGATTTTTGCGACATATAGAACGAAATTCTCTCTTGCTATTTGTTGTTCCTGCTGACTCTGATGATATAAAAACAGAATATAATATTTTACTGAATGAGTTGATAAAATATAATCCAGAACTTGCTGATAAGAAAAAGGTATTGGCTATTTCTAAAACTGATTTGTTGGATGATGAACTCATGCATGCGATGGAGCAAGAGCTGCCGTCAATTCCATATGTATTTATATCTGCAGTTACAAATTTTGGCCTAACTACCCTCAAAGATATGCTGTGGAAAGAACTCAACAGTGAGGACAATGAGACAGAGGTAACGAAAACAGAAAAGGATTCGCTTATACATCGCAATTTAGATATCAAAAGTGTAGTTTTTGAAGAAGATAATGAAGACATTCCTGACGATGAGACTGATGACCCTTTTGAAGAAGATGATGAACAAGAAGATTATTAGTCTTACTACGTTTAGTGTACATTGATATGAAAATGAAATCACATCCTGATTATAATAACCTTCTTCTGTTTGATAGTTTAAATAAATACAGTGCTATAAAGCACTTTTGTACAACACGAACAGGAGGAGTTAGTAAAGGTGCGTTTTCATCATTTAATCTGGGCAACTTTTCGGATGACAATCCAATGGATATTTTCGAAAACAGACAGAATTTAGCACGTATGTGGTACATGGATATCTCCGATTTCATAATCCCACATCAAACTCACAGCAGTAATGTATTATCAATTGACCAGACTTTTCTTCAATTGAATCCTTCTGACAAAATTGATGCCTTATATGATATTGATGCTACAATTACTGAGTTAAATGATGTTTTTTTGTGTGCTACAACTGCAGATTGTGTACCTGTTTTACTATTCGATCATAAAAGAAAATTAATTGCTGCAATTCACGCTGGATGGAAAGGTATTGTAAATGGTATTATTGAAAAAACAATATCAAAAATGCAAAGAACATATCAATCCAATCCGTTGGATATTGTTGCTGCAATTGGTCCTTCTATTTCATTGAAAAATTATGAGATTGGTGAAGATGTAACAGACTTATTCAAAGCTGCAGGTTTTGACTTATCTAATTCGTCATTTCATAACAATAATACAAACAAACTTCATATAGATTTAAAACTTATTGTAAATAACGAATTGAAAAGACTGGGAGTTCCATCTAACCAAATTGAAAGTTCAACTTTATGCACATTTGATAGTGAGGAATTATTCTTTTCCGCTCGAAGACAATCTCTTCATTGCGGTCGTATGCTAACAGGTATAAAGCTGATTGATTAAAAAAGAAAAAGAGTAGTTGCAAAAACTACTCTTTTCCACCTGATTAATCTTTAATCGAAAAATCGTATATCCAATATGTAAGCTTAATAACGTTCGCTTACTACGTTCCAGTCAATTATCTTCCATACTTCTTTTAGATGATCTGCTCTACGATTTTGATAATCCAAGTAGTATGAATGTTCCCAAACATCTAAGCCAAGAATTGGAATTAATCCTTTGGTCATAGGATTACCAGCATTACTTTCTTTTTCAATGGAAAGATTCCCATTTGCGTCTTTGGCAAGCCATACCCAGCCCGATCCAAAAACCCCCATACCAGCAGCATTAAATTCTTCTTTAAATTTTTCAAAAGATTCAAATTTAGAATTAATTGCTTCTGCTAATTTACCTTTAGGTTCACCACCGCCATCGGGGCTAAATGAAGTGAAATAAAGATTGTGATTCAATGTTTGTCCTGCATTATTAAATATAGCTTCATCGCTTTCTTTCACGATTGTTTCTAAATCAGCATTTTCAAACTTGGTTCCAACAACCAATTTATTTAAATTGTCTACATAAGCCTGATGATGTTTTCCGTAATGCAATTCCATAGTTTGCTTACTAATTACTGGTTCTAACGCATTTGTTGCGTAGGGTAATGCTACTTTTTCAAATTTCATTTCTATATTGTTTTTAGAGTTTGTATTGTTTTCATTGTTTTTTGATTGGGATGAAGTACATGAAATAAATCCCATCGAAAATAATCCTATTAAAACATAATGACCTACCTTCATATTATTCAACCATTAGAGTTTGTTTATATATATAATAACAGTAGAAATAAGATAATGTTCGAAACTCATTATAAAAATCACTTATTAGTAAGAAGGCATTTCTCAACATATAATTAAATAAAGTCAAAGTCTTTTTGACTTGTTTATTTTTGTGCGATAAAATCACAGTTTCCCGATTCACGAATTATTTATCATTACTCCCGTGTTTCGAGTCCATCAACAAGTACCAAAAATCTTTTCTAAACATTTCTTCAATGGAAGATTTCATTGTCAACAGCTGAAACTTAAATCTTCAACCGAAGATTTGACGAAAAGGAGTTGAAAATCGAATCTGCCGCCTTTTTTGTGACGAACAACAGTCGAATATCAAATCTTTGATGATTTTTTTCTCAACAGCGAGTTGGAATTTAAATCTACAGTGAAAAATTCGACAAACAAGAGAAGAAAATCAGATTTATTGCAATTTCTCTTACATTTATCTCTCGAAAATCAAATTCACTTGAAACAAAAGTGCATTTGAGCATTTCTAAACATTTCTTCAATGGAAGATTGCGTTTTCAGCTCTTGTTCGTCCAATCTTCGACGGAAGAAATGATTCTTGTCTCTCCAACAGCATTTTTTTCTAAAATCTATCAGGAACATTACTTTACACGACAATTTTATACAGTTGATGCCTAATTTCAATCGATAAATGCGCCGTAATCTTTGTAGGATGTAAAAATCAACATTTCCCACTCTAGTTTTTTATGGTGGACAACAAAATCGACTCTTGCATCAGCTATCTTTTTGTGAGTTTGCTATTTTCATCTGTTGACTTTATAATCTTCGGTGGAAAATGAAGTGTAAGATTTGATTAAGAACTTATACTATACTACGCTGGCAAAGAAGGTACATCGCTCCAGTAAGAATTCTTTCGTTTTTGTTTCTTCAGAAAAAAATTGCATGATTTAGTATTGACATGGAGGAATATCTGCCTTTTCTAGTTTACTTTAGTCAACGGATTACTTAATTTTGCTGAGCTTTTTTGGCTTTAGCCACATTTATTGAAACTGAAGATGTGGCTAAAGCCAATCCTGATTGTTATAAATAAGGAATTTAAAGTTTCAATAATAAAAACCAACAATACCATTCTTTCTGCATTTGATTATGTTCTTACAGCCCTCATTATTTAAAAATGAAGTTTTAGTTTAACAAACTTGGTAACTTTACACTTTTAGCATGCAGAATGTCACTGCTTTGTTTTCATGTCTTTAAGAGGCAGACAAGTCAGGAGAAATGTTTATGAAAGGAGAAGCATCTCTTAGACACAGTAAATTGATATGGAATAAGATAATGTTCGAAACCCATTAAAAAAATCACTTATTAGTAAAAACATTACTCAATATAATTACAAAAAGCCATAGT
>JAQVZQ010000167.1 GCA_028708095.1 Dysgonamonadaceae bacterium | reverse complement strand
AAATTACATCTGGTTGGCAAAATTCTGATCTTGTTATTATTGCTGCTAGACCTGCAATGGGAAAGACTGCTCTTGTGTTGTCGATGGCGAAAAACATGGCAGTAAATTATAAATATCCGATTGGGGTGTTTTCTCTGGAGATGTCAAATGTTCAACTTGTCAATCGTTTGATTGTGAATGTATGCCAAATTGAAGGTGAGAAAATAAAGAGTGGAAGATTGAGCAAAGAAGAATGGTTGCGTTTAGATGCCAAAATCAAAGAGTTGTATGATGCGCCTATCTATGTGGACGATACTCCAAGTCTTTCAATTTTTGAATTACGCACCAAAGCACGTCGACTTGTAAGGGAGCACGATGTGAAGATATTAGTTATTGACTATTTGCAGTTGATGAATGCGAGTGGTATGAATTATGGAAGTCGTGAGCAGGAGGTGAGTATGATATCGCGTTCATTGAAGGGGTTGGCTAAAGAGTTGAACATACCTATTATTGCTTTGTCGCAGCTTAACCGAGGTGTTGAAACGCGCCAGGGAGAAGGAAAGAGGCCGCAGTTGGCTGACCTTCGTGAATCGGGTGCGATAGAGCAGGATGCTGATATTGTATGCTTTATACACCGTCCTGAATATTATAAAATTACTGAGGATGATCATGGCTCTACTATCGGAATTGCCGAAATTATTATTTCGAAACATAGAAATGGTCCGACAGGGCTGGTTCGTATGAGATTTGAGAGTGAATATGCATTGTTTAAGGATGAGGAGCCGCAATATGCTGAGTTTTCATCAAGCATGAATAGACGTAGTAATGGAGGAAATAGTGCACCACCGAGTGAGAATCCTTTTTAATTGATGATTTGATGTAAGGGTGAATAAGTGAGCAGTAAATAATCTGGCATTTGTAGAGGCGTCGCTATTCACTGTTCACCGCTCACTGTTTACTATTCACTGTTCACGGTTTACCCATAATGAAATAATATAAACGTAACATATAATACCACATAGCTATGCTTATAAACAAACAATTATTAGACACAGTGTCTCTGCAAGCAAAAGAGAGTCCACGTTTGCGGATGAACTACAACTTGCATGATTCGTTGGAAGCTAAAGCACAACGACTGTTGAATGCAATGGAACCTGATACAGTTTTAGCAATACATCGCCATCAAGATACTGCTGAGACTTATATGGTGATAAGGGGTGCGATAAAGGTGATATTCTACAATATTAATAAAGAGATAACGGATGAATTTGTGATTGATCCTAAAGAAGAGGAGTATGGTATTCACATCCCGATAGGGCAATGGCATACCCTAGAAGTATTGGAAAAGAATACGGTGATATTGGAGGTGAAGGATGGACCTTATAGGCCGTTTAGAGAGGAGGATGTTCTGTAATGGACAATGAAAAACAGTGAAAAGTAGTAAGTAGTAAGAACATTTTGGGACTGAATGGACATGTTATTTCAAATACCGCTAATGTGATTTGAAATATTCAATGGTAGAATAGCAGTGAAAAAGAGCAACGCTCTTAAAAAACATACCCATATAATTATTAAAACATGATTAGGAATATAAATAGATCATTTGCGATTGCATTAATCTCCTTAACGTTGGTGAGTTGTAACTCAATGAAGTCGGACGCAAAAAAAGCTGCTATCCTTATAAATAAAAGTATTGAAAAAACACATGAATTAAAATTAAAAGAAGCGGAAAAGAGATATTTGAAAGCTCAGAAGATTATTAATAAGTACGAAGAAAAGAACAAAACGGAAGAATTTTATAAGTTATTTGTTGCATATAGAGACAAAGAAAAAAAACAAAATGCAAATTAAACTAATTCAAGGCTTTAACAAACAAAATAATGTGTAATTTTGTTTGTTAGATTAAACAATATACGTTTTTGTAAGTAGAAGAGCGTTTTGGATTCTACATTAGCTTAAATATTAAAACATGAACAGGTTATATATAGTTGTACTTTTCACCTTATTTTCTTTTTTGGCTACGGCACAAAGTTTGCCATATCCTAAAGTAATAATAGAAGGACAAGAGTTTTATGAATATGAAGTGAAACCAGGAGAAGGGCTTTTTTCTGTTTCAAGAACTTTCTCGGTAGCAATTGATAAAATATTGAAGTTTAATCCTTCTGCCAAAGATGGTTTGGTAAATGGTCAGAAATTAATCATTCCGATTGCCACAACAAAAGGAAAACCTGTATTAGATCAGAATTCATTTTTTTATCACAACATTGAGCGGGGAGAGACTGTTTATTCGCTTGCGGCTATGTATAATACTACCGAAGAAGAAATCTACCGATTGAACCCATCGGCACGCGAGGGTATTACACAAGGATCGGTGTTGATGATTCCACAACGGAAAGTGATAAGTGATGTGAAAGAAAAAAATTATCGTTATCATACTATTTCTCCTAAAGAGACGCTATATTCTGTGTCGAAGACTTATTCGTTAACTCCCGAAAATATAATAATGGCCAACCCAGGGTTGTCAATCAATACTTTTCAGATTGGCAAAACGATAAGAATTCCATTTTTTGAATCAAATGAATCGTTTTCTACGTATGCTGGACCTGTTGTTATTGAAAAAACACAGCACAAAGTAAAAAAAGGTGAAACTCTTTATAGTATATCACAGCAATATGGCGTGTCAGTTGATGCTGTCGAGAAAGAGAATCCTGGTTTTACATCTCCATTAAGGATTAATTCTGTTTTGATAATACCTGTTGAAAGGGTCGATCGTGAACTTGTTAGGCAAGATGCGGTGAATGAGTCGCGTGCCAATGTGCTTTTATCTAACAGAAAGCCTTCTGAAAGAGTTGATGTAATGCAAGTTGGCCTGTTGATGCCTTTCTTAGAGAAAAATGAGGGTCAAAGTATTCGTATTCAAGAGTATTATGAGGGGTTTTTGTTGGCAGTAGAGAAGCTGAAAAAGCAAGGTGTAAATCTTGAGTTATATGTTTTTGACATTGGTACTGAAACCAATACTAAAAAGCTGGAAAGTCTTCTAACAACAATGGAAATTCAGAATTTAGATCTTATAATTGGAGGTGTTTCTGATTCACAAATTAAATTGTTGTCAGATTTTAGTATAGCGCAAAATATTAAATATGTAATTCCTTTCTCTTCAAAAAATACTGAGGTATTAAATAATGGGAATATTTTTCAAGTAAATACTCCACAATCTAATCTTTATACGAAAGCTTCTCAAGTTTTTGTTAATAAATTTAATAGGGCAAACATCATATTTGTAAACAATAAATCGGACAATAATAAAGATGATTTAATGTTTATAATGCAATCGGACCTTAAGAAAAAATCAATACCCTATAAAACTGTTGCACTGACGGAATCATTAGATGAAGGGTTAGTGCATTTGTTGGACTCAACAAAAGAAAACATTCTGATTCCTTCATCGGGCGACATAGCTGTCTTGGGCCAAGTGTTGGGCACTTTGAATTCGCTTAAACAAACATCTCCTGAATTAAATGTTCAACTGTTTGGTTATCCTGAATGGCAAACATACGAAGCTAATTACCTGAAGGATTATCACAATCATGGAACTTATTTTTATTCTTCGTTTTACGTAAATAAGAACACACCGGAAATTGAAGATTTTAAACAAAACTTTAAAAAATGGTATAAGAAAGATCTACAGAATACTTATCCGCAATATGCTATGTTAGGATATGATACAGCACTTTACTTCTTAACAGCACTGCGAAGATATGGTAGAAACTTTGAAGTTCAAATGTATAATTTGGATATAAATACTGTTCAGTTTGCATTCCATTTTGATAGGGTGAATAATTGGGGTGGATTTATTAATACTGGGATGTACCTGGTAAATTATGATACAGATTTACGTATCACCAAATCAGAATATAGCAGATGACTACTATAACTAATACTTCTATCAAATGGATCGCTTTGGTAATGCTCTGTCTTGCAATGGGCATGACTGTTGAGGCTCAAAACGATAAATTTAAACCTCAATTTAAACTTGGAGTGGGGGGAGGACCTGTTTATACCACAGTTGATTTTGTTTCTAAAATACCACAAACGACGAGTAATGGACTATCGGGCGGTGTCTCTGCAAAGTATATCTCTGAAAAACACCTAGGTCTTATTGTTGAATTGAATTTTACTCAACGTGGATGGACTGAAGATTTTAGTGAACCACCGTATAATCCCAATTTTTCTTATTCGCGAACGCTTAATTATATCGAACTGCCGCTGTTGACTCATGTATATTTTGGCAACAAGGTGAGGTTTGTTCTTAATATTGGACCTCAGGTTAGTTATATGTTGGGTAGTAAAGGTAATATGAATGATGCTCTTGCAGATGCTTATGCCAATCAGCAATCAGCTGACCCTGACAATCCTAAGGGTAAGCAATATGAACAGTTAGATAATAAGTTTGATTATGGTTTATTGGGGGGTGCAGGGATTGAGTTGCTAACTCCAGTGGGGAGTTTTCAATTAGAGGGTCGCTATTATTTTGGATTGGGCGATTCGTTTGATAGTAGTCGCAAAAGTATTGGGAATTTCTCGCGCTCTGCTCATCGATATATTGGAGGTAAATTAACTTATTATTTTCTTAGTTATTGAAGTCTTTGTTGTAAAAGCGTTAATACTCCGTTTCGACGTTGCTCAACGTATCACGTTACTCTCGTTTTTGGAACAGTCATTTATTAAAGTGAATTGACTTCTTTTTCCTCCTCCTCGTAAGTCATATTCAAAGCGGGCTTTGCCTCTGCTCTTTCTTCGTTCATCAGTTCCTTGGTTTTAAAAATATCAAAATTTCCTGATGGGATCACAACAGGCATTGTCTTTATTTTTTTCTTATAAAAAGATAGCTAAAGTACATGACAAAAAAACAACGCTTCGCCACCACTTGACGACGCTTTAAACTACTCTTCCTTTATTAAAATCAGAATAACCCATATTCTCCTTTTATTCTTTAAGTAATCCGTTGACTAAATTCAACGGAAAAAATCGGATGTCCATCCGTGTCGTAAGTAAATCATGTAAGTTTTTCCTGAAAAAACCCAAATGAAAGTATTCATGCGGGAGCGATGTATCTTCTGCGCCAACGTAGTGTAATAAATGCTCCTAATCAAGCCTTACACTACATTTTCCACCAAAGAATTTAAATTCAATAGATGAAAATAGCAAACTTACAGAAAGATTGCTGTTGCAAGAGTCCATTTTGTTGTACACCACAAAAAACTGGAGTGAGAAATGTTGATTTTTGCATCCTACTGAGATTATGGCGCATTTATCGATTGAAATTCGCATCCACGTTAAAAAATTGTCCCATAAAGCATCTTTCCTGTTAGATTTTAGAAAAAAAATGCTGTTAGAGAGACAAAAATCATTTCTTCCATCGAAGATTGGATGAACAAGAGATGAAAACGCAATCTTCCATTGAAGAAATGTTTAGAAAAGTATAAATGCGCTTTTGTTTCAAGTAAATTGGATTTTTGAGAGATAAATGAAGGAGAAATTGGCACAAATCTGATTTTCTTCTCTTGTTTGTTAATTTTTTCACAGTAGATTTGAATTTAGACCGTCTCTTGAGGGAAAAACCATCAAAGATTTGAAATTCGACTGTTGTTCGTCAGAAAAACCGTGACGAATTCGATTTTCAACACCTTTCCGTCAAATCTTCGGTCGAAGATTCAAGTTTCAACTGTTGACAATGAAATCTTCCATTGAAGAAATGTTTAGAAAAGATTTTTGGTGGTTGTTGATGGATTCGAAACTTGGGAATAATGGTTATTGTTTAATGATTCGAGGCTCGGAAAAGCTTAACAATTAACAAATTAAAAATGTTATGACAAGCATTATAATTTGCATTTATAAAAACCTTGTTTTATTTCCAATGATCTTAGTAACATTAGATTCTACTTACTAACTTAACCTTATTCTGAAACCACAAAGGAAATTACACAAAGAATGCAAAGTGTGAGTGTCACCTTTTCTGTTATTCATCCATCAACAATAAAACAACTATTTCTTCAACTTTTTAATCGCACAATATGTTTTTCTGAATAAAAATGATATCTTTGTGAACAATTACATATGAATGTATGTTCATGTGTCTATGTGATTGATAAAATTATGGAAGTTGATAGAATTAAATTAGAAAAAGCTGCCTATTTATTGAAGGCATTAGCACACGAGACTCGTTTGTGTGTTTTGAAGCATCTGTCTCAAACCAAAGAAAAATCTGTTTCAGATTTGATGGAAGAGGTAGGATGTGAGCAATCTCTTTTGTCTCATCATCTTACTGATTTGAGAGCAAAAGGCATATTAAACTCAAGGAGAGAGGGTCAGAGAAACCTCTATTCAATTAATAACGAAGAAATAATACCACTCTTGGAGTGTATTTTTAATTACTGTAAGTAGAACTATATGAAGAATTTTTTATTAAAACATTGGCTTAAGATTGTTGGAGTAATGGTTGGTGCCTTGGGTGGATATATCTATTATGTAAAAGTAGGTTGTCTGTCGGGAACATGTCCTATAACATCTGATCCTACTAATAGCACTTTGTATGGAGCGCTCCTGGGATTCCTATTATTCAGCATGTTTACTAAGAGTCCAAAAAAAGAAGTTTCAGAACAAAATGTAGAAAAAAATAATCATAAAATATGAAAACAAGATTTTTAATAGTAGGTGTATTATCGGTAATTATTTTATCGGCGTGTAGTAACACAAATAAAGAAAACAAACAAGAAACAAATTCAAAACAAACAGAAACTAATATGGAACAAAAAACAATTAACTTAACAAAAGCAGAGTTTATATCAAAAGTAGCAAACTACGAAGCAAGTCCCGATAAATGGGAGTATCTGGGTGACAAACCTTGTATCATTGATTTTTATGCAGACTGGTGTGGACCATGTAAAATGGTTGCTCCCATCTTGGAAGAGTTAGCTGAGGAGTATAAAGATGAAATTTATATCTATAAAGTAGATACTGAAGCAGAACAAGAATTAGCGGCGGCTTTTGGTATTCGCAGTATTCCTTCAATACTATTTTGCCCAATGGGTGAAGCACCTCAAATGGCACAAGGTGCACTTCCGAAAGATGGCTTTAAGAAAGCGATTGATGAGGTGTTGTTGAAGAAGTCATAAATACACTTTAATCTTGTTTTTAATCAAAGAGAGTAAGTGTTTAACTAAATCACAGATAATAAATAATTAAAGATCAATTGAAATGAATGACATGTTTATTGAAAATAAAAGTAGATTTGGTTTAGATGAGACCGTTTCCAGATTGATTGATGCAGTTGAAAAAAGCGATTGGAAATTAATTCATACGCACGATTTGCAACAATTGATGCATAAAAATGGACACGAGGTATTGCCTGCAAAGGTGATGGAAATATGTGCTCCATCATTCGCTTTCAAGTTGCTTTCAAAAGATGATGAACGTGTTTATTCAAACATGATGCCCTGCCGATTATCTGTATATGAGAAGAGTGATGGTAAAACCTATGTTTCTAGAATGAACATCGAACAATTCGCATCTTCTATGGGTGGAATAATTCAAGAGGTTATGACAACAGCATTTCGAGGTGCTGAGGGTTTTATCGATCATGTTATTGAAAAATAATAACTATTAAGGGTTACTATAGGTCTGAATGACCTAAAATGAAGGGGCATCCATTGTGGGTGCCCCTTTTTCGAATTTTCACTACAATGTGTTTCACCACAAAGTGCAAAAAGGGAATTACACAAAGAACACAGAGAGGTGGGAGGAAATTACGAATTAAGAAATACGAATCAATGTCATTAAGTTAAGTGTTAAGCATCTCATTAACCCAACTTGAGCATTTTTCCCCCAAAAAACACTAAAAGCAAAGAATTTCCAACTATTTATAAATGCAATCGCCTGATTATCAAGTGTAGATTTTTTAAAGCGGCTCTGTAGTCCCAGAATTC
>JAQVZQ010000166.1 GCA_028708095.1 Dysgonamonadaceae bacterium | reverse complement strand
TTAAGACTTTCGAAAATTGTTTTTTCAACAACTCCACCTGGCCAGGAATAAGCGTGAACTGTTGGGATAAATTCAATACCTAACCTCCTACCCTCTTCAGCCCATGGTTGATCTACTAAAACATCTTCACCTCGTAATACCTTAAAGTCAGTTGCTCTGGTGGGCAAAGTGGAAAATGTATTTGATTCATGACGAATTCCGAGTGTTAAGACTCTCTTTGTTTTTGAATTTGATTTGGAAAAACAACTAACCAAAAAAATCATTACGCAAAAAAAAGTTACACTATTTATTATTACTCGTTTCATAATCAAGTTTTCTTATTTGACAAATTGCTATTAAATTATATTTTAACAGTTTACTCTTGATATCTTTATCAACTAAATGATTCTATTTATTCTCTAATAATAAACAAGCTTACTTGTAAAGACTCAAGTACATGTTGTCTAAATACGAGCATACTTTATTGTTCTGACTTTTAAGTTATATATTTTATTTTTATCAAGGTTTTAAACTCAATACTTTTTTATGATTAAGAAAATAAGGTGGAATTATAGATGGTATATTGGAAAGTGGTAGAATTTCTTCAGGTAAGTTAATCCCAAGTACATCTATCACAAAAGAACGTCTTTTCATACATCTCCCATATATTTCGGGATATTCTTCTTTTAGATGGTTACGAAGATTTCTATCTGCAATTACAATTCCATCCTCCATTCTTGAGGTTGAATATTTGTTAGATCTTGGAATAATATCAACCTGCATATACATACCCGAATGTATCTCTTCTTCCGAGTCTAAGTATATTGGAGAACTTAACCATTCTTCATAATGAATTAAATGTCCAGGATTCAGAAATACTCCAAAATCATCAAAAGGTAGATATTCATCAATTAATTTACGAAGAAAATCTCCTTTTGTTCCTATTTTTAAGTTTTCTAACCATTTTGCGCAAGCATAAAAATAAGGTGCTGCAAAATTTAAAACATAATCTTTAGCATCTTCTGGAAGATCATTCTCATTTTCCGCAACCCATCCAGCTCTATAAATATTGCTTCCCCAATAGGAAATTCCTGTAGAAAAAGGCATTCCTTTCTCAATCATTGTACCGATAGGACTAGATAATCCTATATTTTGATTATCCTTACCCTTCATACTGACATGACAGCCTAATGGATAACCTGTAAATTGATATTCTTTTACCAACTCAAAATCGGTGATACCTGATTTAAAATTCGTTATTAATTTCTTCATTCCTTCTGATGCCATTACATTAACAAATTCGAAATGTGCAATTTCGAAAGAAGAAATAGAGGATTTTAACCCATAAGATGGAGACATTAAAATATCAGTTACGTTTACTACATTTTCATAACTACTTAAAGAACGAAGAGTGTCAACAATAAAAGAAGGTATTTCAATAATATATTGACTTTGTTTAAATTCTAATTCTGAATAATATTTCCAACCAATACACCCTATTTTAGATTCTTTTTTTATACCTTCTTCAATTAAGATATTAGTAAGAGAACGACTTTCATTTCGAGGTTGATTGAGTAAAGAGAAAGGCTGATACCTTTCATACCTCAACAAGCCACTGTTGTATAGTGAAGATACGGTTAAATGACTCACGCATTCATTACCTACTAAAATCAAAGGGTTTTCCTCTTTAGTAATTATCAATAACGCCTCTTCAAAACGTGGATCAAAATGAGTCAAATACATCAAATTACTAAAATGCTCTCTATCACCATAAACAACTATATGTGTAAGTCCTCTTTCTTCCATGAAAAGCCGACATTTTGTAATTCTTTCCATTAACTCTACTGTTGATGGAAAAATAATTGGGGCAGCTTCACCGAAACTCGGCCAATCAATATCTTTTAAATACACTTTGTTTTTTGCCATGAGATTATCTGATAAATGATTTAATAATTCCAAATATATAGAAAATATTACCATTTCACTTACTAAAGTCTAATTTCTCTCTACGGTTTATTTTGAAGTGAATCTCTTGTTTTTTATAAAAACATGGCAATAGAGAACAAAATTTGATTTTAAAATAAGGTAATAAGCTTATTTTGTGTACATATGCCTCTTTTACTATGGGTTCTTAAATATTGTTTTATAAATCTTGATAATAATAGCTGAATATCTTTACGTGTAAAAGTGGATTAATGTTCACACAATAAAAGAGAAATGTATATATTCTACAATTATGATCCTGGGAATATCCAGGGACTTCGATAATCAGGTTTTAGGTATTTATTTGCATCTGGCAAATTAAATTTTTTAGCCTGTTCATCATAAACCAATGCTGCTCCGCCCATACGTACACCAATATTACCTAAATGTGCATATTTAGCACAAAGACTTCCATTCTCAATTGTGCATGCAGTATTTGGATTGCGTGTTTTGACACACTCTAGGAAATTATCAACATGGTTCTGAAGATCCCTATTGTCAGACTTTACCTCAATAGCTGGTATTTTCTCTCCTTCAGGATATATAGCCCAGCTTAGGCGATCGGCCACTAAAGTACCGTTGGTACCCCGAAACAATACACCATATCTTTTATCATATGGGCCTGTTTCTACACCCCCGTTATTTTCCCATGACATCAAGAAATCCTCAAATTGATAGGTGACATTCATTGTGTCAAAAGTTTCATGGGCTCCTTCGGGATGCAGAAATTTCCCCCCAGCAGAGAAGGTTTTCACTGGCAGGGTTTTCACATCCATCCCCCATAACCCCATGTCAAGCAGATGAACACCCCAATCGGTCATCAGTCCACCTCCGTAATCCCAAAACATTCGCCATCCGAAACGGCGTGCATTGAAAGGCATAGCTCGCGCTGGACCTAACCACATGTCGTAATCCAGTTCTGCGGGAGCAGGTGAATCAGGGACAGGTGGTTTCATTGCTCCATAATTGAAGTTGGCCCACGCATGAAACCTACCGATACGGCCTAGCTTTCCTGACTTCACATAATCGATTGCCTCAATCCACAGTTTATCACTTCGTTGTTGCTGCCCAACCTGAATAATGACATTTTTATTTTTATTTGCCACATCAACCATGGCATCACATTCGGCAAAACTATTGGCTATTGGCTTCTCAACATAGATATCTTTTCCTGCTAAACAGGAATCGTGAAACTGGAGACAATGCCAGTGATCGGGTGTTCCAATAATCACTATATCAATATCTTTGCGTTCCAATATGCGACGATAGTCATTGTACAAATCGGGCTTTATGCCATATTTTGAAGTTAAATTTGCTGCTAGCTTTTCTCGCAAATCTTGTTTTACATCACACAAAGCAAGACAACGAACATTCTTGTGAGACAAAAATTTCAACAAAACGCTCCACCCTCTTCTGCAGCCAATCAATGCAACATTGATAGTGTCATTCGCTGAAACATTTCCCGCGGATACTCTGCCAAACATCGGCAGTGTCAAGCTTGCGGCCAACACTGTAGATGATTTAATAAAATTTCTTCTGTTAATATTCATGATTTAAGCTATTAAAAAAATAAAGTGTATATACTCTGACTCTCACTCTCTCTTTGACAAATTAAACGAATCAATTTGCGAATTACAACTCTCTAATCCAGATATTTCTGAAACTGACATCAGTAGTTGTTCTGTCACGATGCGCCTGTAGGATTATTGGACCGTCGTCATGCGCAGATTTACCCTTTATAATGAAATGATTCTGTATCAAGACTCCATTATGTAATACGGTGACTATGGGATTGGTAATAAACTCTCCATCATCAGTAAAAGTTGGTGCTTTGTATATTACGTCGTAGGTGTTCCATTCTCCAGGTGGATTCATGGCATTGACTAAAGGAGGTGACTGCTTGTAAATGCTTCCCGCCTGCCCGTCAATATATGTAGGATGGCGGTAACTATCCAATATCTGGATTTCATATTTCCCCTGCAGAAAAACACCGCTATTACCACGGTGCTGACTATGCGTTCCATCCTGCACATCAACAGGAATTTTCCATTCAAGATGTAATTGAAAGTCACGATAGATTTTTTTGGTGCGAATATTCCCAAGTTTTTTGTCAGCAGTAAAAACGCCTTCGGCTACAGGCCATTTAGCATCTCCTCCATTGACACTTTCCCATTGAGACAAATCAAAACCATCAAACAAGATATCAGCATCAGATGGAGCTGGTGTAGGAGTGTAACACTCAACTTTTCCTGGTGAAACTTCCCTCGGTTGTGGTGACCACACCCCACCTTCTGCCTCTTGCACACTTTTATCGGGAAGAGGAGTTACAACTTGAGCATCAACACTCATAGACTTCAATAAAAGAAGCGACAAAACTAGAATTGCAAAAGAAGATAGTCGAAACATAGTTGTCAATAAATTAGTAAAATATTATTTGATTGAATTATTTGACATTTACAATAAAAAAAACGGAATACCGAAAAAAACAACAATTCGCAATGTCAATTTACCTAATCGGAAAATAGACTTTAAAATTCAAACTTATTAACAAGCAATCTATATCTTTCCTAATTCACGTTTTTTTATCCTCATATAACGCTTTTATGATAAATCGAAATCATGCATGCAATATCAAATCAAACTTTTCTTGATAATGGAATATGTTGATGAATAGCTTTTTCGTAGCAATTCTTTAACATCCATAGAGTCAGAATAAGCTAAATTAAAAAGTTCTATGGAAAAAGCGCCTCGAAACCCAGTTTGATATAAAATGGGGATTACTTTGTCGAAAGGACAAATTCCATCTCCAGGAAAAACGCGATCTGCATCTTTCAATTTTTCACGAGTAATCCCTGCGGGATAATCATTTATATGAAAAACTGGAAATGTTTTCCCATTTAACTGATAAAGAGAATCAAATGAATTGCCACCTTTGAATAGGTGATAAAAGTCGAGCAGAATGGATGCTTGTGAATTTTTGGTCTCAATGGCAATTGCAACAATGTCAGAAAGCCGATTAAATACTCCTCCACCCCACAACTCGATTAATGGTGTAACGCCAACTTGAGCCCCCTCTTTTAAAATCGTACAATATCGTTTGGCATAATCTGTAAGCTTCAATCGATCGAAATGAGAAATCCCCTGTGCTGGTGCAGCTATAAACGAGCCTCCCAATCTTGCAGTTAACTCCATATCCTGTCGCATCTTTCTTACACCTTTCTTTTGAAGAACCGAATCATCGGCAATCCACGTAGAAAAAGAGATCATATTTTCCAGTTTTAAACCATTTTGCTTAATTTGTCGGTTCAATGACTCAGGTGTTCCTCCTTTACTCATATATGTCTCAACATCATCAACCCACAACTCAACTCCATCAAAACCTGCCTCTGCACACAGATCTATTTGTTGATCTACTGGAAGCTTATATCCTCTAATCGTAGAGGTGTTCAAACATATGCGGAATGGGATCTCATCTTCATCCTGATCCTTCAGCGTATGTCCCTTTTGGGAAGCATAGGTAGAAAAAAGGTTCAATCTACCGACAGAAAGTGCTGCTCCTGAGACAACCAACATTTCGCGACGTGTCATTTTATTCTTTCTCATAGACAATTTATTATTCATTTCCCTATCTTAATAATGTAGTGGCAATTCTTTTGAACTAAATTATATCATCTGAATTAGATACAACAGTGTAATTTTCTTGCTTTTTTAAAGCATTTTGAATCCTGTTATACGATCATCATAATCAACTCTATTAAAGTTCAATCCTAAATTCTCCACCCTCCTTTTTTGTCACTTCGTCTTCCCAACCTCCTTGTTTACTAGGTATGATGCCTAACTGCAATACTATCCAATTAAAAAAATCATTTGTATATCATAAATTTCAACCATATAGCGGAGAGTTGTGAATATCCGCATCTGTTTTGGCTTTATTGACAAAACAATCAGAATGCGTTAATAATTGGTCTAAGGTATTAATTGTTGACGATATAATAAAGTAAAATATCATTTATTTTCAATTTAGTAAAGTCGTATAACTTTCACATTTCACATGAATAATATTGTTTGTAATACGAGCATAAATTTGAGTTGTTTGGATATTGGTGTGTCTCAACATTTTTGAAACGCATAGATAGACATTGCTGACAATATAAAAGCCAATGCAATGAGCAAATTCAATCAATTGCAATTACGATGAAATTGATAACAGAATAAAAGTCTATCAAAAATTATCAAGTCTGTTTGAAAATTCTTTTATTAGCAGAAAGTATTCAGTTGTGATTGAAACAATAGCTTTCATCAACAAAATATAATTTTTAGGACAGTAATGCTACTACAGGCAATTGAAAAAAAAATTAACTGGCAGCTTACACCTAAATGGTTTTGTAGGGAACATACGTTTTTTTAGGATAATGCTTATCAGTCGACTATACACCTTAACTTGTAGTCCAGTTGTTTGAGACCAATACTGTCTGCATTAATCAAATGCACCAAATAAATTGAGGTAACAATAAAAGTAAAATAATAAGAAGTTGAACAAGCACCAAAAAAGAAAACGCTAAGAATCTACTTTGTAGACTTTTAGCGTTTTGCTTTGCGGTATGGACGGTAGTCAAACCATGTATATTGTAGAATATCAACTAATATCAAAGCTATTATATATCACAGATTTGGTGTAAAATGATGATATTCTAATATTCCACTAAATACCAACATTATATCAAAATATCGTGTACAATTCCGTGTACATTAAAATTGGTCAAATTTCGACATTTCACGTTCTTTCAATTCATCTACAATTTTAATGTATGGTTTCATCGCCTTGAAATCAGCGTGTCCAGTCCAACGCATAATTACTTCCGATGGGATACCCAAATAAAGTGCATTTACCACAAAGGTTCTGCGGGCGCAATGTGTTGTAAGCAATGACCATTTGGGTTGTATGCTTTCCTTTCGTGAATTACCTTGAAAATAGACAATCTTTTGTGGTGTGTTTAATTCACATTGTTTCCCAAGTTCTTTCAGATATAAGTTCATTTTTACATTAGAAATTACTGGTAACGCTTTATCATTAGGGAATGACACATTTTCATACTTATCAAGTATATATTTTGAATGTTTGTTTAGTTCGATTGTAAGGCTTTCAGATGTCTTTTGCGTAACAAATTTAATTGCACCTTGTGATATATCGGATTTTGTAAGTTGTGCCACATCTGAATACCTTAGCCCGGTAAAACAGCAAAATAAAAATACATCTCTTACACGTTCCAAGTATTCTTTACCGGAAAAGTTTTGAAGCAACTTCAATTCATCTTGGTTTAGATAGATTATTTCTTTTGAATTTCCATCAATACCTTTAAATTTTGGTTTAAATGTTTCATGCAAATTACCGGTGTAATATCCTTTCCTTGCCGACCACCGCAAGAACCACCGCACATAATCAATATTTTTGGCAATGGTTGTGTTGCGCATGTCCTTTTTGTGCAACCATTGAACATACTTTTGCATTTTTGATTCATCTATTGTATGAAAATTCAAATATTTATCAAATGAATGCAAGTGTTGCTTAATAGCCTTAAATTTTTGGTATGTTGATTTTGCCCATTGGTTTTGCTCGCCAACCGTTCTTGTGAATAAGTCAAATACTTTGAATAAGTCCGCATTTTGGTCGCTTAAATCTTGTGTGATTGCCGTTTTACGTCCAACCATATCATTGAATAAGTCTTTTATTTCACCTAAAGTAGGTTTTCTTTTCTCAATCAATTCATATCGGGCAAATATTTCATTGATAACATACCTGTATTCATCAATTGTACGGTTTATATCAGTAGCTGTTTGGTTAGATTTATTTATTGCACCATCCAATGCACGTTCCATTCCCATATCCCAATGTGCAAGGTCAATGGTGTGTCCTATTGGAAAGTCAAGCGGACGTTCACCGGATAATGTTACACGCATACGAATTGAAAGATTAATTGTTTCACCCTTTTTCCGTTTGTGTAACAAAAATTTTATGGTTCGTTTTATATACA
>JAQVZQ010000165.1 GCA_028708095.1 Dysgonamonadaceae bacterium | reverse complement strand
TAAAATACCTTTGTAACCTGCACATGTACTCATCGAAGTAAGTGCATCCATATTCTGAGCACGAGATATACGAGGAATTCCATCTAATGTAAGGCTTGTAATTCCTGCATTAGCAAGTTTTTTCACCATATCGTGATTAACTGGTGATGCTGGATGAATAAAGGTTATCAGGTATTGCCCCTTGTGCATCATATCCACTTCGTGCATATTCAATGCAGCATTAAAAAGAGGCTCCTTTACTTTAAGTATTAAATTGGACTTCTTGTACAACTCGATCGGATCTGAAACAATTTCAGCACCCATTGCTACATACTCTTCATCGTGATAAAGAGAATTGATTCCGGCTCCTTTTTCAACTAAAACCTTTTCACCGTCTTCAATAAACTTTTTCACAGTTTCGGGACTTGCAGCTACACGAGCTTCACCTGTCATGATTTCTTTAGGAATTCCTATTGTCATAATGTATAAATGTGTTACAGTAGTTGTATAATAAAAAAACAGGTTGATTACAAAGTGTCAACCATGAGTTTAAAAGCTTAATATTACATTGCAAATTTATGCATAATAAACAACAACAACAAATTATTAAGTTTTTAAATTAGCTTAATCAAGCTGTCTAAACTACAAACTTTCACGAAAAACCAATCCCTACCTTTATCATATTAATTGCTTCACGTCGATTATCAATTCAATTTGCAATTAAAATTCGCAGGTTTGAAAATATTCACATTTAAAACCTTCTTTTTAAAGACTCTTGCACTGATTATTTTTTCTGTTAAATATTTAAACGTTACATTTGCATTCCATTTCAAAAGATAATTTTTTAATACATTATAAATATGGTAAATTATAAAGATCTAGGTCTTGTAAACTCTAGAGAGTTGTTTGCAAAAGCATTTAAAGGTGGATACGCAATCCCTGCATTTAATTTCAATAACATGGAACAAATGCAAGCGATTATTTCAGCATGTGTTGAATCAAAGTCTCCAGTAATTTTGCAAGTTTCAAGTGGTGCGCGTAAATACGCCAACCAAACTTTGTTGCGCTACATGGCACAAGGTGCAGTTCAATATGCAAAAGAATTGGGATATGAAATTCCAATAGTTCTTCACTTAGACCATGGCGATAGCTTTGAGCTTTGTAAAGATTGTATCGATTCTGGTTTTTCATCTGTAATGATTGACGGATCACATCTTCCTTATGAAGAAAACGTGGCATTAACTAAAAAAGTAGTTGAATATGCTCACAAGTTTGACGTAACCGTTGAAGGTGAATTAGGTATTTTAGCTGGTATTGAAGATGATGTTGTTGCAGAACACCATACCTATACAGAACCAGACGAAGTTGTTGATTTTGTAACACGTACCGGGGTTGACTCTCTTGCAATTTCAATTGGAACTTCTCACGGAGCTTTCAAATTTACACCTGAACAATGCACACGCAACGAAGACGGTGTTTTAGTTCCACCACCATTACGTTTTGATATCCTTGAAGAAGTTGAACGTCGTATTCCAGGATTCCCTATTGTTCTTCACGGTTCATCTTCTGTTCCACCACAATATATAGAAACGATTAATAAATATGGTGGTAAGTTGAAAGACTCTATCGGTATTCCAGAAGAGCAATTACGTAAAGCTGCTACTTCTGCGGTTTGTAAAGTAAACATTGACTCTGATGGTCGTCTTGCAATGACAGCTGCAGTACGAGAAGTATTTGCCAAACAACCAGAAGAATTTGACCCAAGAAAATATCTTGGTCCAGCTCGCGAAGAATTGAAAAAACTATATATGCACAAAACTGAAAAAGTTTTAGGTAGTGCAGGTAAAGCATAACAAAATCGCTTTAGCAATAATATATACACAAAGCAAAAACTCTCCGAATTATCGGAGAGTTTTTTTTGCAATTAAAAAAAAACAATTACCTTTGTTCGTAAATCAACGAACTATGAGTATAGAATTAGCTACAACAGATGAGCAACAAAGAGTTGCACGTTACGCAAAAGCAATGGGACATCCAATACGGATGTATGTTTTAGAGCTGCTTTCAAAACAAAGCTGTTGCTACAGTGGTGACCTGAGTGAGGATTTGCCTATTGCGAAATCAACCTTATCGCAACATCTAAAAGAATTAAGAGATGCTGGGTTGATTCAAGGCGAAATTGAATCTCCTAGGATTAAGTATTGTCTTAATCAAGAAAATTGGAAAGAGGCTCAAGTTCTTTTTAAAAAATTCTTGAAGCTATAAAAAGAATATCATTGCTGTTTGTTGTTTCACGATATGCGAATTCACAATAACTAAAGAGTAAAAACAGATTTAAAATTCACACAACATGGAAATTAAAGTTTTAGGAACAGGTTGCACAAAGTGCAATGAACTAGAGAAGGCAACTAGAGAAGCAGTTGCAGCGTTAGGAATCAACGCCAACATAGAGAAAGAGGAAGATATAATGAAAATTATGGAGTATGGAGTAATGCGCACTCCCGCATTGGTAGTTGATGGAAAAGTGATAGTAAGTGGAAAAGCACCAAGCGAAAAGGAGATTAAGAAACTATTAGCAAAATAGCCAATCAAAATGAAGAAAACAATCAACACTTTATGCTTTCTCCTTTTTGGGGGAGCAATTGCCTTTTCAACTCAATCTTGCAATAGCACATCTTCAGATAACTCTACAAGTGAAAAAGAAGTTTACGCCGAGAATAAAGAGTTTGGCGAGGTAAAAGCTTACTATTTTCATGCAACACGTCGCTGTGCCACTTGTCAAGCAGTGGAGGAAGTCTCAAAGGAGGCAATAAAAGAATATTATGGCGATAAAGTAACTTTTGAGTCCATTAATAGAGACGAAGATAAAGACAATCCATTGATGACAAAGTATAAAGTTAATGGACAAACACTCTTAATTGTCAACGGAGACAAAAAGGTGAATCTGACTAACGATGCTTTTTTAAATGCTCGTACCAATCCTAAAAAATTGAAAGTAAAATTGATATCAACCATTAATGAAATGATGTAGGTATGGAAGTATTACAAAACTTTCTAGAAACCTCACAGTTTCCAATATTCACAGCTTTTATATTAGGTCTTATGACAGCCATAAGCCCCTGTCCCTTGGCAGCTAATATCACTGCAATTGGTTTTATCAGCAAGGACATTGTAAACCAGCGCAAAGTTTTTATAAACGGGTTGGTCTATACTTTAGGTAGAGCAATTTCATATACTGTAATTGGATTACTTTTCTTCTTTGGAGCAAGTCAGTTCGAGTTCGCTGGATTTTTTCAGGAATGGGGAGAGAAATTATTAGGACCATTTCTAATCATAATTGGGTTGTTTATGCTCGGTGTTTTAAATTTCAATATCCCTGGCATTGGATTTCTAACTCAAAAAATGGAGAACAAATCGGGCGGAGGTTTTTGGGGTGTCCTACTATTAGGTATTGTTTTCGCATTGGCATTTTGCCCATACAGTGGTGTACTCTATTTTGGTATGTTAATGCCCATGACAGTCAGTAGCGCAAGTGGTTTGTATCTTCCCCTGTTTTTTGCCATTGCCACAGGAGTACCTGTTATAATTTTTGCTTGGCTTATTGCTTTTAGCGTTGGCTCAATTGGTAATGTTTACAACAAGCTGAAATCTTTTGAAATCTGGTTTAGACGTGTAGTCGCAGTTTTGTTTATTGCAGTGGGAGTTTATTACATATTTACATTTTATTTCTAAAAGATGAACAAAACAATTTGCTATTGCAAGAATATATCTAAAAACACTATTCTGAATGCTATTTCAAATGAAGCAAAAACATTAAAGGACGTTCAGAAAATGACAGGTGCATGTACAGGTAATCAATGCAAAGACTTAAACCCTTCAGGTATGTGCTGTTCAGCCGAAATAAACAAACTATTGAAAAATACAAATTCAACAAAGGATTGATCATACTGTTGTGATTAACCCATCAAAAGTAAAAAAAATTTACAAATGCAGTTCGTGTTTTAGCGAACTGAAATTAAAGTCATTATATCAAACATCTTCAAATGGAACTAAAAAAAGAGATTAAAATTCTGGGGTGGATAATTGTTGTTTTTGCGTTTGCTTTCTTCATGCCACTCGAAAATGCACGATTTGCTGAAGCCTTGTATGCAATGTTCGATCTTGCAAAATGGTATGCCCAAGAACACGTCATATTATGTTTACTTCCAGCTTTCTTTATTGCTGGTGTCATAGCTGTATTTGTAAGCAAAGGTGCAGTTATGAAATACTTTGGTGCAAAAGCAAAAAAATGGGTAGCCTATACGGTAGCTTCTCTGTCAGGTGCTATATTGGCTGTATGCAGTTGTACCATCTTACCCCTGTTTTCGAGTATTCACAAAAGAGGGGCTGGTCTGGGGCCTGCAATCGCATTCCTTTATTCAGGACCTGCCATAAACATTTTGGCAATTATACTTACAGCTCGCATACTTGGTTTTGAAATGGGAGCAGCCCGTGTGATAGGTGCTGTTTTATTTGCTATTGTTATTGGCTCGGCAATGTCTCTTATCTACAGAAAAGAAGAGAAAGCCAAACGGGAAGAGCAAATGAATTTCCCAGAGATTCCAGAAAAACGACCCATGTGGCAAACAGCCTTTCATTTCTTCACCCTCGTGTTAATTCTTGTTTTCGCAAACTGGGGAAAACCTGGTGATGATGTAACAACTGGAATATGGTATTGGCTATGGGCTTACAAATGGCATATCACGTCTGCCTTCGGTCTGTTATTGATATATTCTCTTATTGCTATTTTAAAAATAAAATGGATGCACGTGCTTTTAGCAGTTATTGCAACTGCAGCTTCAGCTTTTTTAAGTTCATCACCACTTATCCCAATGGTGGTTGGTATTGCAGCTCTAAGTGTTATCACACTGATAGATAAAAATGATGAAGACAACAAAGAGTGGACTATTGCATCTTGGGAGTTTACAAAGCAAATTATGCCCCTATTAGGTATCGGAGTTCTCATTGCGGGTTTCCTATTGGGTTCTACCCATGATAACACAGCAATAGCTGGTATAATTCCAAATGAGTGGATTGCAAACCTTGTTGGAGGCAACTCACTATTTTCAAACTTCTTTGCTTCAATTGTTGGAGCTTTTATGTATTTTGCCACCCTAACTGAAGTACCTATTCTTCAAGGACTGATGGCTGCTGGAATGGGCAAAGGACCTGCTCTAGCATTACTGTTGGCTGGACCATCACTGTCTCTTCCCAATATGTTGGTTATACGTGGCGTTATAGGTACACAAAAGACATTGGTGTATGTAGCGCTTGTAGTGATTATGGCAACAGCTTCAGGTTTGATTTTTGGAGCAATTTGACTTGATAAGGAGTGAGAGGTGAGGAGTAACAGTCCTGTTCATACAGACTTATGATTTACATACTTACGACTTTACAACTTATGACTTAAAGACTTACATACTTACGACTAACTAACAACTAATAATAATATAATATGAAAGTTTTAATCTTATGCACAGGAAATAGTTGCCGCAGCCAAATGGCGCATGGTTTCTTACAATCGTTCAATGAAAACATCACTGTTCGTTCAGCAGGAACAGAAGCATCGGGTCAATTAAATTCTGGTGCAGTAAAAGCAATGGCTGAAATTGGAATCGATATCAGTAACCACACTTCCGATTCGGTTGGAAAGTATCTTGGCGAGGAGTGGGATTATGTAATTACTGTTTGTGGTGGTGCAAACGAAGCTTGTCCAACATTCATTGGTAAAGTTAAGCACCGCCTTCACATTGGGTTCGACGATCCATCACATGCAGTGGGAACAGACGAGTTTATCTGGAGCGAATATATTAGAGTTCGTGATGAGATAAAGGAGGCATTTTACAAGCTATATATTGAAGAGATAAAACCGAAGTTATGACAGCTAAGAAACAAATAGGATTCTTTGAAAAGTATCTCACCATTTGGGTAGCATTGTGTATCGTTGGTGGAATTTTTATTGGCTCATTTGCGGGTGAAACAATGCAGATTTTAAGCAAAATGGAAATTTACAATGTGAATATCCCAGTTGCTGTTTTAATCTGGTTGATGATCTATCCTATGATGCTGCAAATTGATTTTTCAAGTATCAAAAATGTAGGAAAACGCCCAAAAGGATTAATTCTAACCCTTGTTGTAAATTGGCTCATAAAGCCTTTTACAATGGCGTTTTTTGCATGGATTTTCTTCTCTAAGATTTATGGTGCGTTTATTTCACCCGAATTGGCAGGTGAATATATTGCAGGTGCTATTCTGTTAGGTGCAGCACCCTGTACTGCTATGGTTTTTGTATGGAGCTACCTATCTGATGGTGATCCAACCTACACACTTGTACAAGTTTCGGTGAATGACCTGATAATTCTTGTGGCGTTTGTCCCAATTGTTGGTCTCTTATTGGGAATTACCAATATCACTATTCCATACAACACTCTTATTTCAAGTGTTATTATTTATGTGGTAATACCTTTGGTGGCAGGATACCTGACAAGTAAAACCTTGATAAAAAAGCATGGAAAGCAATGGTTCACTAATGTATTTCTGCCTAAGTTGAAACCATTGAGCATTTTCGCCTTGTTGATGACCCTGATTCTCTTATTTGCATTTCAGGGACCAAACATCACTAACAACCCGCTTATCATTTTATTGATAGCCATTCCTTTAATCATTCAAACCTATCTTATCTTTTTCCTGACTTGGTTTTCGGGTAGAAAACTGAAATTACCTTATGCCATCTGTTCACCGTCAGCCATGATTGGAGCTAGTAACTTTTTTGAACTTGCTGTGGCAGTAGCAATTGCTCTGTTTGGTCTAGAAAGCCCTGCTGCACTGGTCACCGTAGTAGGTGTATTGGTAGAAGTACCTGTGATGCTTTCATTGGTTGCACTGTCAAAAAGGTGGAGGTATTAGATAAGATGCACTTTTCTTTTATCTTTCTACAATTGTTCGCCCAAACGGTGTTAATGCTAATCCTGCAAGCTTCATATGTTGATTCCCAAATGGTATCCCTATTATTGTAATATAAAACAGCATTCCAAAACCAAAGTGCGTTAGACATATCCAAACCCCTCCAATATAAAACCATATGATATTCATAATTGCAGACAAGCAACCTGTGCTTTTTTCTGCAACAGTAACCTTTTTACCAAAAGGCCATAGTGCAACAGATGCCATTTTGAGACTCTGAAGTCCAAAAGGTATGCCAATAATGGATATAAAAAAAGGAATACTTGCTAACACATATTCTATAGCTACAAATACCCCACCAAAAACCAGGATCAGTAGCAAAAGTATGTGTTTAAAAAATAATTATCTTTGTTTAAAAATACTACCTCTATGTCTTCATATGATCAGTTACAAGTTTTAGCTCGTTTTATATTACCAGAAGATATCATTGATAACTTTGATATTGTTAGTATCGAGCAACAAGGAGAAGTACTCCACATTTGTTTAGATGAACAACAGATATTACCGATAGGTTATACAGCTAAATCGATCTCGTCTAATGGATTTTGTCCAGAATCAGAAGTATACGACTTTCCCATTCGTGATCGCAAAGTGGTTCTTCACATACGTCGTCGTAGATGGCGTGAAAATGACACAGGCAAAAGTATCCTTAGAGATTTGGCATTAACATTTAAAGGCACGCGTTACACGGTAAGTTTCGCGGCTTTTTTAAAAGAAGTCTTTGGATTCACACCCTATAACAGCTCAATCTCTTGAAAATCATTATCATATCAATGGGAAGCAATTAGAACGTCATTATAAAGATCATTTGAGTGATTACCGAGAATGGGAGCAATTAGAACATGCTGATAAGTGGCTACTGTTTCCACAGAATATGGGCACACATTTGAGTATTGATGAGACGTCTGTTTCCAACGGTGAGCTCAATACCATTGTGACCAATAAGGCAGCTAAAGGACGCAAAGGTGCTTTAGTGGCAATTGTAGAGGGGACTAAAGCAGGTGAAGTTATAAAGGTGCTT
>JAQVZQ010000164.1 GCA_028708095.1 Dysgonamonadaceae bacterium | reverse complement strand
AGAAAACTACAGCACTACAAGCAGGTGATTTCTCTGGCGCATTTTTACAAGCAGGTGTATCAGAACTTACTTTAGCGGCTTTGTGTGTGGGTATGAGTTTGCATGGTGGGGTTATTCCAGCATGTGGAACATTCTTTGTTTTCTCCGATTACATGAAACCTGTTATACGTGTTGCGGCATTGATGGAGAAACCAGTTATCTTTATTTGGACACACGATGCATTCAGAGTAGGCGAAGACGGACCAACACATCAACCAGTGGAGCATGAAGCACAAATTAGATTGATGGAAAAGCTGCAAAACCACAGTGGAAATAATGCAATGCTTGTGTTACGTCCTGCTGATGTTCACGAAGCTACTGTGTCATGGAAATTAGCCATAGAAAATAAAAAGACACCAACAGGATTAATTTTATCTAGACAAAATATAACTGATTTACCTGCAAAGGAAAACCGTTATACAGAAGCATTGCAAGCTGAAAAAGGTGCTTATATTGTACAAGACGATGCCGACTATGATGTTATTTTGTTAGCATCGGGTTCAGAAGTATCAACTTTGGTAGAAGGCGCTAAATTGCTTAACGATGATGGTGTAAAAACACGTATTATCTCTGTACCATCTGAAGGACTATTCAGATCACAAAGTAAAGAGTATCAACAAACAGTATTGCCACATGGTAAAAAAGTGTTTGGTATGACTGCTGGTTTACCAGTTACTCTTTTAGGACTTGTAGGTACGGATGGTGCTATTTGGGGAATGGACTCTTTTGGATATTCAGCACCTTATACTGTGTTGGACGAAAAAATGGGTTTCACTGGTAAGAACGTATATAAACAAGTTAAAAACTTTTTAAGTGAAAACTGATAATTTGTCTTTGTTTGGTGAGACTGAACGACCTATTGGTTTGGCCAGTGATCATGCAGGATTAAATGCTAAGAATTATATTATTTCTCAATTAGAAGAAAAGGCAATCCCTTATATTGATTTTGGCGCATATAGTGCTGAGTCATCTGACTATGCAGACTTTGCTCATCAATTGGCAAAGGCAGTAGAAGCGGGCAAATGTTATCCTGGCATTGCTATATGTGGTTCGGGCAACGGTATCAACATGACTGTTAATAAGCATCAGCACATTAGAGCAGCTCTTTGTTGGAACAAAGAGCAGGCTTTTTTGGCCCGTGCACACAACGATGCCAATATTCTCTCTTTACCAGGAAGATTTTTAGAAGAGGAAGAGATTTATGAAATTCTTGTTACTTTTCTGAATACTCCCTTTGAGGGAGGAAGGCATCAAGGAAGGATTGATAAGATTCCTTGTAAAGGTGAACAATAAGGGGTTAAAAAAAGTAGCGAACTACTTTCAAAGACATAGTTTTGAGTCTTTCTTGCAAAGACTATATAAATTAAACCGACGAGCAAAAGTATCAAGCATTGCGTAAAAAAAAGAACAAGAGATATAAGAAACAAACTACACTTATTTTCATTGTTTCGCTGATACTAGTCTCGTCGGTTTTTCTTATTGTTATCGACTCTATAAAGAAGTCGAGTAGGGAGCAGTATCATTCATTTTATGACAATAAGTATGGTCATAAATATATGGTGAGAGGTGTAGATGTGTCACATCATAATGGACCTATTAATTGGACGCAATTAAAAAATGAAGGCATCACTTTTGCATACATCAAATCAACAGAGGGTATGTCTCATGTTGATCGCAACTATATGAAAAACTATAGAGATGCCAAACAGTCTCATGTAAAAACGGGCACTTACCATTTCTATACTTTTTGTTTAGATGGAGAAATGCAAGCACAACATTTTATTCGCCATACAACTGTGGGAAGTGCTGACTTGATTCCCGCTATTGATGTTGAGCACTCACCAGTAAATAGATATAGCAACGATAAAGATTATATAAAGAAGGTAGTCTACGAACTAGTGAAACTTGAAAAGGAGATGCATGATCATTATGGAGTTAGGCCCATTATTTATACTAATAACGATTGCTATAAACTATACATAGCGGATAATCTTCCTGAAAATCTTATCTGGATGAGTGACTTACATAACGAACCAAACATAAAAGATAACGATTGGATTATCTGGCAATTTTCGCACACAGGTAATATTAATGGAATAAAAGGAGATATTGATTTAAATTATTATCGTTATTCGTTTCGTCAGTTCAATCAACTTTTAATGCCTTAGTTTTTTAGTATGAAATTAAGATTTAGTTTTTTATCTATCTCACTATTATCACTACTTTTTGTGGGGGTTGTTAGCACAGGATGTGATAACAATGATTTTAAGTTTGATAACAATCCACAAGGCAATTTTGATGCACTATGGACCATTTTAGATAAAAACTATTGTTTTTTTGAATACAAAGAGATTAACTGGGATAGTATTAAAGCATCCTATAGGCCACGGGTAACAAATAAAATGAGCAGTGATGCCTTATTTAGTTTAATGGGAGAGATGTTATCGGAGCTTCAAGATGGGCATGTCAATCTTTATGCGGCCCATGACTTGACCCGAGATTGGAGTTGGAAAGCTAACTATCTTACTAACTTTGATGCTAATATTATAAACAAATATCTTTCGGATGATTATGCTATTGCAAGTAGTATGAGGTATAAAATACTAGAGGATAACGTGGGTTATATTTACTATGGTAGTTTTTCAAGTAATGCTTCCGATGGTGGACTTAATCAAATATTGAGTCGAATGGCCATTTGCAGTGGTATTATATTAGATGTTAGAAACAATGGAGGCGGAAGTTTGTCGAATGTTGATAAGATTGCCAGTCGTTTTTTTAATGAAAGAAAGCTCGTTGGTTATATTTCTCATAAAATTGGGGCAGGTCACAGCGATTTCTCTGATTTATATCCTAAGTACATTGAAAGCTCAAACCAGATTCGACATCAAAAGCCTCTAATTATTCTAACGAATAGGGGATGCTACAGTGCTACTAACGAATTTGTGAGTACCATGAAATATGCAGATAATGTAACAATTGTAGGAGACAAAACTGGTGGAGGAAGTGGTTTTCCTTTTTCATCAGAATTGCCAAATGGTTGGTCTGTTCGTTTTTCAACTTCACCTACATTTAATGCCAAAAAAGAACACATAGAGTTTGGTGTGGACCCTGATGTGAGGATGGACATGGATTATGCTGATATGGTTGATATGAAAGATACTTATATCGAATATGCCAGAAAGAGAATCAAAGATTCCTTAAGATAGACACCCAACATTGTGTTACTTTCAAAAGAGAAGCAGATTACCTAACTCCTCTTCGCTGGCGCAGATCTCCTGATCTGTGTTTTTGTATATTAAACTTGTAGGCACAAGTCTGGAGACTTGCGCCAGCCAAGAAAACATTCAATAAGCTCAGCGATCATTCTTTCTAATCTATTAATAATCTGATAATGTCACCCCTATCGGGGTTTCAGCATTAATTAATTGTTCTTTGCTACAATAATGACATCCCTTGCGGGATTTCGATTTCTATATATTATCCTTTACTACTATGGTAATTACCGCTTTTTTGTGGGTTAATTTTGCTTGTATAATTTAAGAGGTCAATACAACGGTAAAATGACACTATGTGTCAAAGTATAATGCGGTTTTTTTAAAGTATTACCAATAGCTCATTTAGCTCTGCATTAAGCCCATAAGGGCTGAAATTATTATAGCAAATAATATAGAATTATGCCAAAACTCCGTAAGGAGTGGCATTATGCATCCATTTTTCTAATTTAGAAACTTTTTAAAAGGTGTTTTGCAATAAATTGTATATCGAACAGATTCATTTTCCAAGATGACATTTTAGGTGTCCTAGTCAAGAAAAGATAAATACAAATTACCTAACTCCCCGCTCACCCATTAACTGAAATGAATAAGAAAGTCTTAATGAAAGTTGATTAAAATCTGAACCCCGTTTTAGAATGTTTTGGGTAATGTTTAGAGGTGTGTAATATCTTATTTCAATTCCTACGTTTTGAAAACTATAACCGATACCTGCTAAGAACCTAGATGCAGAAGAAAAAATCTCCTTATTACTTTCATTAAAAGCTATGTATGAATCTGCTAATATAAAATGTGGCACAAATGCTGCTTTAATGTATAATCTTTGTTTTTGATTAAAATTTACACCATAACTCACACCAATCGGAATATCAATAGATTTATAGTCGATAGTGTATCCATCATACAAAGTCGGATTTTGTTTATCATCAAGTGCTATTCGATCAGAACTGTATGACAGATAATTGGCCTCTGCAAAGAAGCTCCAAGCATATTTATTGAATGGTAAAATATATTCTGCTTCCAATCCGAAACCTACACTGTGTTCGTTTGTAAAGGTAGCTTTTGTTGCAGCATCTATTGGGTCCTTTATGGTTAATTGGTTCTTGTTTAGATGTATTCCAGGCTTAATCAATAAAATGCCTTTTTTGACATGAGCACCTTTAAATTGTTGGTAATCGGAGTTTTTACATTTATGATAATTAATAAAATAATCGACTAGGTCTTTTTTTGTATACAATATTTTATGAGCATCCTTAGAATTTTCGCAAGAAAGATGTTGTTTTAATTGATCTTGGTAGGTGTTAACTTGTAAAATTTGTTGATAGCCTACAGGTGTTGTTCCTACATTATATTCCTTATGAACAAGTGGTTCTATAGCACCTCCTTCCCAACTAAAAAAGAAAAGAGATTGCCCCTCATAATGGTATGAGTAGAGCGATGCTAGTTCTCCTTCAATGAGAGTTTTTAAATATGCATGTCCTTCTTCCCAAAACATAATAGTATCTTGAATGCTATTAATATGATTCTTAGAAACATCTACAAAAATAAGAGCCCTCACACATTTCAATTCACCGTCTATTCCAAATTCTTCAATTTTTGATAAACTAATCTTTTCAATGGGTTCGTTTCCCAATTTGTATTCAAAATCATTAGTCGATTCTTCATTGCCAGTATTTTTAATCAGACAATTGGTTCTTTCATGTCGATTGTTTACAATGTACCCTTCTTTGAAATCACTCTGAGCAACAGTAATAAAACTCATTGCTAAAAAGAAGAACAGAATTAGTGAAAGATTGCATTTCATAATATTAATTCAATTGAGCATAAGTATTTAAATAATATTGAAAAGGAGTGTTTGTATTCAAAGCACTACTTATTACCTCACTTCCCATTCATCGCAAATATAACCTTATTATTTTAAATTATATCCAAACTTGGCTATTTAAAATTGTGAAATATATGGTGATAGACATATAATTTGTAAATGCTAAAATACAAAGAATAAATATGACGCTGGTACAAATCTTCCGACTTGTGCCTCATAATATAACCTCATAGTCACGGCTACTACAACCATGAAGGATTAAACGTGAATAACTATTGGTGCGACTTTATGAACACCATGGAATACTCAAAAGGGCTCAATATACTAATCCAAAAACCTTTCATCGACCTCAACTAACAATCATCTTTGCAATAACTGAAAGAAAGACATTCATTTTCAATTGATATACTGCTCACAATTCGCGAGAAAATAAGGTTTATAAGGTTGGTGTAGGTGTTATGTTCTAAGTTACTGAGGTCCAAATACAAAATAAGTTTTTTTTAAAACATTCTCGAAGCTGGAAGCTCCGATTGCACTTTGTCAATTGTTTACCCTGTGAAATAGCATTTAATTTAACAGAGTCAACTGTTCCTGACCATTCTCAATTCTCAATTGAATTAATGTTTATAATGATAAATCTTTAGCTCCGCTGGGGCAAGTCTCTCGACTTGTACCTCATAATTTAAGTCTCATAGTCACGTGTACTACAACCACGAATTGGTTGAACATGAATAACCATGGGTGACAAACCCATATTAAAAAAACCTTTGCTAATCAAAGCAAAGGTTTTTAAGTTTATATACATACAGAAATTACTCTATATACTCTTTTCAACATTCCAAACAAAGGCGCGAAGCCCAAGTTCAGGAGTTTTCTCATCTAGTTTTTTTAAAAAATCGAGTAATCCATCCACTTGATGATCTTCAACAATAGTAATAATAGCATTATTGAGTGCTGGCCATGCTTTTGATCCATAATGGGGGTCACCCGTTTTGCTACCTCTCCCTGTTAATGGTTTCCATGATGTGAAACCCCGAATATTTAAGTGGGTCATCTCTTCTGTAATTCTATAATAGTGTGCTTGATTGCACGAAATAAATACTGTTTTCATAAGTTTTGTTTTTTATCAATTCCTTTTGTCTGTATTACACTCTGTCTTTTGCATGAGTAGGATATATCCTTTTATGTCTTTTCCTTTCATTCAAAACACCTCTACTTGCAAATATGGCATACAATGTTGGTACAACTACAAGAGTAAGAACAGTAGACAGAACAAGACCTCCGATAACACTAATACCCATAGTTTGCCAAAATTCAGAACCTTGACCCAGTGCAAGTGCCAGTGGCAACATACCTAAACCTGTAGTGGCTGCCGTCATCAATACTGGACGTAGTCTAGAGCGACCTGCATCTACAACAGAAAACTGAATAGAGCGACCTCTATCCCTATTTACGTTGATATACTCAATGAGAATAATACCGTTTTTCACAACAATACCAATCAACATAATCCCACCTATTATACCCATCACATTCAATGGGTGTCCGAACATCAACAAACTAAGAATTGAACCTGTGAATGAGAAAGGAATAGAAATCATGATAATCATTGGATATGTAAACGACTCAAACTGACTAGCCATTACAATATATACAAGAATAACTGAAATCATAAGAAGTATAAACAAGTCGGCAAATGCTTCTTGCTGATCTTCGTAAGTGCCGGCTAACTCAACATCTACTCCTCCTGGCAATGACATGTTGTCAAGCTCTTTATTCACATCGTGTATAATTTCACTTAGCGCGCGTTTGTAAATACTTCCTGTAACTTTAACAACACGTTCTCTGTTTTGTCTCTCAATTTCAGGGAGAGATGATGCTAAATTTACTGTTCCAATCTCTTTAACTCTGAGAGTCTCACCTGTTGGTGTATAGAGATTAATATTTTCTATATCTGCAATCGATTGACGATAGTCTTCGCCATATCTCACACGTATATCATATTCATATCCTCTTTCACGAAATTGTGAAACTACTGTACCATTAATTCTGTTTCTAATAAAATTTGAAGCTGTAGCAACATTCAAACCATTCAGAGCCAACTTCTCTCTGTCGAATGCTACACTATACTCTTGACGAAAATCGGGACGACTAATCTTAACGTCCCTTAGTCCTTCAATTACAGCTAAGCTTTCTTTTATTTCATTGGCCACTTCATCAGTTTCAATTAAGTCGTATCCAAAAATGTTTACTTCCACATTTGATCCACCGCTCATGCCACCACCGCCACTTCCACCTGGTTCAACTTGGTACTCATGTAGTTCGGGTATTTTTGCTAATTCAACACGTATTTCATCTGATATTTGGAAAATATCTTTTGAACGAGTCTTAGGTTTACCTGTGTTAATATTGAAACTCATAAGGTTGTCAGCATTTTCACTCAATCCGGCAAAAGATGAACCGCTTGCTGTACCAACATCAAATGACATTCTCTGAATTTCAGGAAACTTCTCTTGCAACATTCGTGTTATATCCAACCCCATTTCGCGCGACACTTCCATTCGTGTTCCTGTAGGCATTCGCACACTCATGGCAATCATATCGTTGTCAGACGCTGGGAAAAACTCAGTTTTAATGAATTGGAATGATAAAAGAATTGTTATTAATAAAATTCCAAATGCACCAATCACTGTAATTGAACGATGTTGAACAGCCCACTCCAAAGTTTTAGAATAAAAATTGTCCAGTTTTCCTAACCATCCCAGAACAGGTTTGTGCATTTTGTCGAACCATGTATCTTCACTTTTTCCACTTCTCAACATCTTGGATGCCAACATGGGCGTCAGAGTCAAAGCTGACACAGTTGATACAACAATAATAACCGAAATCATCCAACCTAACTGTTGGAATAAT